>NZ_JBFTSF010000080.1:0-39001 GCF_056399905.1 Cupriavidus sp. 01L46 | reverse complement strand
GCGTGAGCGGCATGAACAGCGCGGTGATCAGCGTCAGCGTGCGCATGGTGCGATTGGTGCGGTGCGCCACCGAAGAGAAGTGAATCTGCACCGCGGATTCGATCGAGTCCTCCAGCCGGCGCGCATGCGCGAGCACGCGCGAGATGTGCTCCATCACGTCGTTGATCCGCACCAGCAGCGCATCGTCGCGGCCCGCCGTGCTTGGCGTACCTGGCGAGCCTGCGGCGGGCCCTTCACTCGCGATGCTGTAGCTGTTGTCGAGCAGACTGTCGCGGAACTCCTGCAGCGCGTCGTGCTGCTCCTCGCACAAGTGCTCCAGCCGCCGCAGCTCGATGCGGGCATCGAGCAAGCCCTCCCAGCTGGAAAAGCTGCGCCGCGCGTTAAGCAGCGCGCGCTGCCACCGGTCGAGCTGGCGCGTCAGCGGCGCACGCAGGTCCAGGTAGCGGTCGACCATGGCGTTGAGCAGCCGCAGCATCAGGTCTTCCGGGCGCGTTGGCGGGCGGATGCCATGCACCAGCGCGGCGTGGCCGTTGGCCCGTGTCTTTGACGCCGCTTGCGGCCGCGGCGCCTGGCACAGCTCAAGCAGGCGCTGGCGCACCTGGTCCAGCGTGCGCGATTGCGCGGGCCGTACCGTCAGCAGCACGTTGTCAAAGACGAAGAACGTGACCGGCTGGGTATCGATCTTGGCCAGCGCGGGCAGGAAGCCCGGCGGGTAGCGGCGCGGCTTGGCTGGGGCACTGGGTTTTGCCGCGGACTGCGGGCCGGCTGTCGCGGCGGCGGAAGCCGTGGCCGAAGCCACGGGCTGGCCCGGCATCGTCGACATGTCTATCGCGGCGGTGGCCGAGGCCGCCGCCGTTGCAGCCGTACTCGCACTCGTTCCGGATGCCGCCGCCCCCTCTGCGCCAGCCTCGGCGATCAGCCGGCTGGTCTCGAAGGTAAGCTTGCGGAAGATCACCATGTCGTAGGCATGCGTCGTATCGAAATACGACGGATGCGACGGGTTGGTGGCATCGATGAGATGCAGGTCCAGCACCGCGGCGCCCGTCAGCGCCTGGACGCGGTCGCGCCAGGCCGTCGGCGCGGCGCTGATTTCCTCGATCGGCGTGTCGACCCAGACGAAACGGGCCGCTGCATTGCCGGCGAGGAAGTCGCGCGCCGCGTCGAGCGAGGCGAGCGGATGGACCTGACTAGCGGAAAAGCCTAGCAGCTGCATCCGGGGCGGTTCAGCGCGTGAGCAGGCGAGCGGCGTCGCGTGCGAAATAGGTCAGGATGCCATCGGCGCCGGCGCGGCGGAAGGCCAGCAGCGATTCCATCATGACCTTGTCGTGATCCAGCCAGCCATTCTGGGCTGCGGCCTTGAGCATCGCGTACTCGCCGCTGACCTGGTAGACGTAGGTGGGGAAACGGAACTCGTCCTTCACGCGCCGCAGGATGTCGAGGTAGGGCATGCCGGGCTTGACCATCACCATGTCAGCGCCTTCCATGATGTCCTGCGCCACTTCGCGCAGGGCTTCGTCGGAGTTGGCCGGGTCCATCTGGTAGGTCATCTTGTTGCCCTTGCCCAGGTTGGCCGCCGAGCCCACCGCATCGCGGAACGGGCCGTAGAAGGCTGAGGCGAACTTGGCCGAGTACGCCATGATCCGGGTATGGATATGGCCGCCGTCTTCCAGCGCCGCGCGCACGGCGCCGATGCGCCCGTCCATCATGTCCGAGGGCGCCACGATATCGACGCCGGCCGCGGCCTGCGTCAGCGCCTGCTTGACCAGGATCTCCACGGTGACGTCATTGATCACGTAGCCGTCGTCGTCCAGCACGCCGTCCTGGCCGTGGCTGGTGTACGGATCCAGCGCCACGTCGGTCAGCACGCCCAGTTCCGGGAAGCGGTCCTTGAGCGCGCGCACGGCGCGCGGGATCAGGCCTTCGGCGTTGGTCGCCTCGATGCCGTCGGGCGTTTTCAAGGCCGGATCGATGACCGGGAACAGCGCGATGACCGGGATGCCGAGTTTCACGCAGTCTTCCGCCACCGGCAGCAACAGATCAATCGACAAACGCTCTACGCCGGGCATGGACGCCACGCTCTCGCGCTGGTGATGGCCGTCGACGATAAATACCGGATAGATCAGGTTATCTGGTGACAAGCGGTTCTCGCGCATCAGCCTGCGTGAGAAATCATCACGGCGCATGCGGCGCGGACGGTACTCGGGAAAAGTGGACATGGCTTGAGAGAGGAGTCGGAAAAGAAGTGGGGGAGTCTGCCGGGCGGCTGGCGCGATGTGGCTGGCGAGTGCCTGACCAGGCCGCTTGCGAAAGAAAAACTAAACTTTTGATCTCGCCCGCTATCATACTCGCGGACACTCTGCGTTGCGCTTGCGTGATGCAGCGTCCCCCGCTACTCCTCCCTGAGCGGGTACCCGCCCTTAACCGGTGGGAAAGTTCGCCCCCGTTGCTTGCAACGGGGTTTTTTTTTGCCGGCTCATTCACCGATTCACTTGTCGATTCGACAACAGGGCGGGCGCAGGGGTAGGTACGCTTTGCGGCACCAAAGGATCAGTTCGCGGGCGTGTCGGGAGGCGCATCGTCCGCAGCCGTATCTGGCTCGGCTTGGGCTTGCCGCGCAGCCGCGGCCTTGCTGTCCTGGGCTGCGGGCGGCAGGGCCTCGGGCAGGGACAGCCAGCCCGCCACCACGCGCTGGGCTTCCTCGATGCCGCGGCGCTTCAGGCTGGAGAACAGCTGTGCGGTCAGGGGTACGGGCGTGTCGAGCTGTTCTGCGTAGCCGGCCAGCACCTTACGGGTTTCGCGCAAGGCAAGGGCGTTCTCGCTGTTGGTCAGCTTGTCAGCCTTGGTCAGCAGCACGTGAATCGGCCGGCCCGTGGGCAGGAACCACTCGACCATCTGGCAATCCAGGTCGGTAAAGGGGCGGCGCGCGTCCATCATCAGCACCAGGCCGGACAGCTGCGAGCGGGTCTGCACGTAGTCGCTCAGCAACGCTTGCCAATGGAACTTGGCCGACCCCGAGACCTGCGCATAGCCGTAGCCGGGCAAGTCGACGAGGAAGGCGAGCGGGTCCGGCGCCTTGACCGGGGCCACGCCGAAGAAGTTGATGTGCTGGGTGCGGCCTGGCGTGCGCGACGAGAAAGCCAGCCGCTTCTGATTGCACAGGATGTTGATGGCGGTGGATTTGCCGGCGTTGGAGCGGCCGGCGAACGCCACTTCCGGCACGGCCGTGGCAGGCAGGTCGCGCAGATGATTGACGGTAACGAAAAAGCGGGCCTGATGTAGGAGGGACATGCGCTTGGGCGATGGGGCGGGTGGGGGCGGGCTGCCGCCTGGATTCAGGCGGGTTCGCTGGCGTCACCGCGCCGATGTGAGTGAGGTGGGCGGCACATGTGGCCGCCTGGATGGCCGGGGCTGGCGTCTGGCCGCGTCGCGGCGCGCACATCCTCTATCCGGCACACGATTTATTGTACAATAACGCGGTTAACGGCCTCCCGATTAGGTGACGCGCGGCATCCTTGGTCGCGCATTTATCTGGCAGGGAAGTCTTGCGTGTCCGTTCCATCGTGGTAGCAAGCCTGTTGGTCTAGTCCCTGTTTTGGCGCCGAAGCCTGGCGCCGGCGCAAGAGGGCCAACCGGGGGTCTGGGCCTGCTACCGGGATATTCGCACGGTCTGCCGCTCTCGTTCGCATGGGGGCGGTGCCATCCGGCCTTCGCCTGGGCGTTTTCTGGCTTCAGGCGAGCCGGCGGTCCGTCGTGATGAATTTCCGATGTCAAAGTGCCTGTCCATCGCGTCCTCACCGCGGGCAGTGTGCTGAACGGCGTGCCCCATGGAATTCAAAACAATTCAGACAAGGTGTGCGAATGAACCGCATTGCGAAACTTCTGGCTGTTGTGGCGCTGGCTCTGCCGGCAACTGCCATGACCGGTCTGGCATCTGCCGCAGAGCAGGCCGCCGCAAAGGCTGATCCGGCCAAGGGCGAAACCCTCTACACGCAAGGTGCCCCTGATCGCAATGTCCCGGCTTGCCTGAGTTGCCATGGCGCCAACGGCAACAGCGGCGGCGCCGCCAATCCGAAGCTGGCCGCCCAGCAGCCGGAATACGTGCACAAGCAGCTCGACGACTTCAAAGCCAAGGCTCGCAACAACGCCATCATGTCGCCGTACGCGGCCGCCTTGTCCGAGCAGGAAATGAAGGACGTCGGCGCCTACCTGGCCAAGCAGACCCTCAAGCCTGCCACCGCCAAGAACAAGGACACCATCGAAGCCGGCCAGAAGATCTATCGCGGTGGCATCGCGGCCAAGGGCGTGCCAGCCTGCGCGGCTTGCCACGGCCCCACCGGCGCCGGCATTCCGGCCCAGTATCCGCGCATCGGCGGTCAATGGTCCGAGTACACCGAAGCACAACTGGTCGCGTTCCGCCAGGGCACCCGCAAGAACAATCCCGTGATGACGACCATCGCCGCCAAGATGTCGGACGCCGAGATCAAGGCTGTGGCCGATTACGTCGCAGGGATTCGCTAAGTCGTTCCGCGCCGGGTAGCCGGAGCACCGCAGCGGGCCTCGCCACTCGCGAGGCACCACGCACAGGTGCAACCAAGCAGCCCGGCAACAATCGAAGAGGGTGGCCTGCGCGAGCAAGTCCACCCTTTTTCATTTCAAGGCCGAGGGCCCCACTGCACATGTCCACCGCTTCCACGTCAGGACTGCACCTGAAGACTTCTCACCGCCTGCTACGCGACGCGGTCGAGTTGCTGTCCTCGATGCGTTTCGCTATCGCGCTGCTGACGGTGATTGCGATTGCCAGTGTGGTCGGCACCGTCCTCAAGCAGAACGAGCCCTATCCCAACTATGTGAACCAGTTCGGTCCCTTCTGGGCTGACCTGTTCCACGCGCTGTCGCTGCAAAAGGTTTACAGCTCCTGGTGGTTCCTGCTGATCCTGACCTTCCTGGTGATTTCCACCTCGCTGTGCCTGACCCGCAACGCGCCAAAGATGATCAAGGATATGCGCTCGTGGAAGGACCACGTGCGCGAGCGCAGCCTGCGGTCCTTCCACCATCACGCCGAGTTTGATTCGGGCCGCCCCCGCGCCGATGCGGTGACGCGCCTCACCGCGCTGCTGGCCAATCGCGGCTACCGTATCAAGAGCGTTGCGCATGAGGGCGCCACCTTGCTGGCCGCCAAGGCGGGCGCGGCCAACAAGCTAGGCTACATCCTCGCGCACACCGCTATCGTGGTGATCTGCGTCGGCGGCCTGCTCGATGGCGACATGCTGATCCGCGCGCAGATGTGGTTTGGCGGAAAGAGCCCGATCAGCGGCAACGCCGTGATCAACGACATCCCGCCCGAGCACCGTTTGTCGGTCAACAATCCGGGCTTTCGCGGCAACGCCTTCGTGCCGGAAGGCTCGACGGTGTCCACCGCCATCCTGAATATCTCGGACGGCGCGCTGGTGCAGGACCTGCCGTTCAATATCACGTTGAAGAAATTCACCGTCGAGCATTACTCGACCGGCATGCCCAAGCTGTTCGCCTCCGACGTGGTCATTACGGACCGTGCCACCGGCCGCAAGACCGAGGCCACCATCAAGGTCAATGAGCCACTGGTAGTGAATGGCGTGGCCATCTACCAGTCCAGCTTCGAGGATGGCGGCTCCAAGCTGAAGTTCGTTGGCTACCCGATGCAGGGTATCGGCGACAAGACCTTTGCCTTTGCCGGCACCGTGGGCGCCAACGCGCCACTGACCGGCACGGGCAACGCGGCCGATGCCGAGGGGTTGACGGTCGAGTTCAGCGATTTCCGCCTGATGAATATCGAGAACGTCACCGATGCGTCGGGCAAGCCGGACGCGCGTGGCGTTGCGCGCAAGTCGCTCAACGAGAAGCTCGAGTCCCACCTGGGCTCGGCGGTCAATCCTGACCGTGCAAAGGAGTTGCGCAACGTTGGCCCTTCGGTGCAGTACAAGTTGCGCGACCGCAACGGCCAGGCCCGCGAATTCAACAACTACATGGTGCCGGTGCAACTCGATGGCCAGTCGGTCTTCCTTGCCGGCATGCGGGATACGCCTAGCGAGCCGTTCCGCTACCTGCGCATCCCGGCCGACGAGCAAAACAGCGTGGCGGACTGGATGCGCTTGCGCGCCGCGCTCCAGGACCGCGCGATGCGCAGCGAAGCCGCGCGCCGCTTCGCACTTGCCTCGATGCCGGGCGATGGCCGCGAAGTATTGCGCGGCCAGTTGGCCGAGAGTGCCTTGCGCGCGCTCGATCTGTTTGCAGGTGCCTCGCGCAGCAACCCGCAAGCCCCGCCGGGCGGCTTCACCGCGATTGCGGCCTTCCTGGAAAAGTCCGTGCCGCCGGCCGAGCAGCAGAAAGCCGCGGATGTGCTGCTGAAGATCCTCAATGGGTCGATGTGGGAGCTCTGGCAGTTGGCGCGCGCGCAGGACAAGCTGCCGGTGGTGCCAAATAGTGCCCAGAGCGGCGCTTTCATGCAGCAAGCCATTAATGCGCTGTCCGACAGTTTCTTCTACACCGCGCCGGTTTTCCTGCAGCTCGACGACTTCACGGAAGTGAAGGCCAGCGTGTTCCAGATGACCCGTGCACCAGGGAAGAACATCGTGTATCTTGGCTGTCTGCTCTTGGTGCTGGGCGTGTTCTCGATGTTCTACATCCGCGAGCGCCGCGTCTGGTTCTGGGTGAAGGATCCCGCAGATGCCGTGGGAACCGCCAGCGGGCAGGGCGCCGCCAGCCATGTGCTGATGGCCATGTCCACGCAGCGCCGTACATTGGATTTCGAGAAAGAGTTTGTCGCGCTGCGCGACGATGTTGGCCGCGCCGCCGGCAGCATCGACACGACCGGCGCCCGCAATTAAGCAGGAACCACTATGTCTTCGAATGTGAATCAGGCCCGGCCGCGCGTGCACGAGAGTCCGGCGGGCGTTGCCGCGAGTGACGCCGAGCAGGCCTACCTGGAGCCGTCGTTCCTGCGCCGGCTGGGCTGGGTCGACTGGCTCTTTGCCTTGATGCTGGCAGTGGGCGCGGGCTTCGCGCTGGCGCGCTACGGCGAGTGGATGAATGTCTACGACAAGGGCGTGCTGATCGCCGCGGTGCCTACCTTTGCGCTGCTGGGATGGCACTGGAAGCCGGTGCGGCTGCTGATGGTGACGCTGACCGTGTTGTCGCTGTTCGCGATCCAGCTCTACCAGGGCCAGTTGCCGCGCGCCGAGCAGGCCTTCTTCCTCAAGTACTTCCTGTCGAGCCAGTCCGCCATCTTGTGGATGAGCGCCCTGGTGTTCCTGTCCACCCTGTTCTATTGGGGCGGCCTGCTGGCGCGCTCGGAGACCGGGCTGCAGATCGGCAGCAAGATGGTGTGGGCGGCGGTGGTGCTGGGCTTTACCGGCATGCTGGTGCGCTGGTACGAGTCCTACCTGATCGGCGCCGACATCGGCCACATCCCCATCTCCAATCTGTACGAAGTGTTCGTGCTGTTCACGCTGATCACCTCGTTGTTCCACCTGTATTACGAAGGCCGCTACAAGACCCGTGCGCTGGGGCCGTTCGTGATGCTGGTGGTATCGGCGGCCGTCGGTTTCCTGCTGTGGTATACGGTCAGCCGCGACGCGAGCGAAATCCAGCCGCTGGTGCCCGCGCTGCAGAGCTGGTGGATGAAGATCCACGTGCCGGCCAATTTCATCGGCTACGGCACCTTCGCCCTGGCCGCCATGGTGTCGGTGGCCTACCTGCTCAAGCAGCACGGCATTCTCGCCGAGCGTCTGCCCTCGCTCGAAGTGCTAGACGATGTGATGTACAAGTCGATCGCGGTGGGCTTTGCCTTCTTCACCATCGCCACCATCCTGGGCGCGCTGTGGGCGGCGGARGCCTGGGGCGGCTAYTGGWSMTGGGACCCCAAGGAAACCTGGGCSCTGRYSGTCTGGYTGAACTACGCGGCSTGGCTGCATATGCGGCTGATGAAAGGCCTGCGCGGCACCATGGCGGCCTGGTGGGCGCTGGTGGGTTTGCTGGTCACGACCTTCGCCTTCCTGGGCGTCAACATGTTCCTTTCCGGCTTGCATAGCTACGGCGAACTCTGATCTGGGTGTTGCGCCGCAACGATAAAACCTGCCCATCGCTCCGATGCGGCAGGTTTTTTTTCGCCCGAATGGAATAAAGCCGTCACATCCGGTGTTTACTGAAGGGACGGCGCCGGCTGGCGGTGCCGCATCGCATGGAGATCGACATCATGGCCCTTTCCCGTCCCAACGCAGTCGCTTCCCTCGCATCGTTGTCCCGTCCCGCCGTGCTCGCGCTCGCTTCTGCCGCGGTCCTGCTGTCCGCCTGTTCGGGCATGGGCAGCATGGGTKGCGGCGCCGGCAATATGCCGCCCACGGTGAAAGTTGCCGGTGGCACATTGACCGATCCCCAGGGCCTGACGCTCTACACGTTCGACCGTGACACGGCCGGCAAGAGCGCTTGCAATGGTGGCTGCGCCACCAACTGGCCGCCCCTGATGGCCGCGCCTGGCACCAGCGCCACGGGCGACTACAGCGTGATCACGCGCGACGATGGCGGCAAGCAATGGGCCTATCGCGGCAAKCCGCTCTACCGTTTCTCCAAGGATGCCAAGCCGGGCGACCGCACGGGCGACAACTTCAACAACGCCTGGCACGCGGCAACGCCCTGATACGGGTGAGGGCAGCCTGACGGCATGGACGGCTTCGACCGCCAACTGGTGGCGCTGGCGCCGCGCTTGCGGCGCCACGCCCGGGGCCTGACCGGCGACGCGGCATCCGCCGACGACCTGGTGCAGGACACGCTGGAGCGCGCGCTGCGCTACCGCTGGCGCTTTCGCCTGCGCGCGGGCGCCTGGTGGGGCGATGGCGCGGACGGACTGCTGTCCTGGCTGCTGACCATGATGCACCGGCTGCGCGTGAACGCGTACCGTCGCGCCGACCTGGTGACCTATACCGACACGCTGCCCGACGTACCCGGTGCTGCGCCTGAGCCCGGCCTGCGGCTGGACTTGGCGCGGGCGCTGGCCCGCTTGCCCGAGGCGCAGCGCGCGGTGATGCTGCTGGTCGGCCTGGAGCAGCTCAGCTATGCCGAGGCGGCGCAGGTGCTCGCGGTGCCGGTGGGCACCGTGATGTCCCGGCTGTCGCGGGCTCGGGAGCAGATGCGCATGCTGATGGACGGCGCGCCAGCCAAGGCAGCCGAAGCGAACCCGCAGGCCGCCGGCCGCGCGGCCGGACTGCAGCGAGTCAAATGATGTCCCCAGTCAACGAAGCCGATCTCCACGCCTATGCCGATGGCCAGCTCGATCCCGCTCGACGCGCCGAGGTGGAAGCGTACCTGGCCGCCCATCCCGAAGCCGGGGAGCGCGTGGGGGGCTGGCGGCGGCAAACGGAAGAATTGCACGCGGCATTCGATGGCGTGCTCAATGAATCCGTGCCGCTGGCGGCACTTCCGCCAAGGCTGCGGGGCAGCCGCCGCGACGCGGCGCGGCGACCCGCTGGCTGGGGCATGGCGCTGGCCGGCAGCCTTGCCTCCCTGGCGGTAGGCGGCGCAATCGGGTGGGTTGCGCATGATCGGGCGGACACGCTGGCGGCTGGGGCGCCGTCGGTGGAGCGCTTCGCGCGCGAGGCGCTGGCCAGCCATGTCGTCTACGCGCCGGAGGTGCGCCATCCGGTCGAAGTGGCGGCCACCGATGAAGCCCATCTTGTTGCCTGGCTGTCCAAGCGCCTGGGCGCGCCGCTGCGCGTGCCGGACCTGCGCGCCCAGGGATTCCACCTGATCGGGGGCCGTCTCGGCGTGGCCGAGGGCGGTCCGTCGGCCATCCTGATGTACGAGGCCGACGACGGCACCCGGCTGTCGCTGCAACTGCGGCACATGGCGCGCGACACGCCCGATACGGGCTTCCGGCTGGAGCGCATGGCCCCGGGGCCAAGTGAGCGTCCCGCCGCCGCGGCGCGTACCATGGCCTTTTACTGGGTAGACCGGGATCTTGGCTTCGCGCTGGCCGGGCCGCTGGAACGCGCCCCCTTGCTGGCACTGGCGGAGGCCGTTTACCGGCAGTATCAGGGCGGTTGAGCCATAGTCATGCGTTGCGCGGGGCAGCCTGCATCCGTTTGCTGGCCACAATGCATGCATAGGCCGGGCGAGGCGGCGGTGACGGCGACGACGGGCCTGAAAATGGATGTCAGGATTCCCTCGCTCCAACCGACTCAAGCGCAAGTCCAATCGTCCAGGCGGGCCCAGCCCGGGCCAGGCACGAACGGTGAACCGCATTTTGCATATGGCACGCAACGAGGAACAACGATGCTGATCCCCTCCCCGAAATGGCTGCGCGGCGACGACATTGCCGCCAGCGAGATCACGCCCCGAGGTGTTTTCGACGCGCGTCGCCGCTTGCTGGCGCTGGCTGCCGCGGGCGCCACGGGGAGCACGCTGGCGCCATGGTTCGCACGCGATGCGCACGCCCAGGCGCMGCGCGGGCAGAAACTGCCGGCCACGCCCAACAATGCCTACGTGGTGCCCGAGAAGCGCACGCCTTACGAGGACGTCACCACGTACAACAACTACTACGAATTCGGCACCGACAAGGCGGACCCGGCGCACAATGCCGGCACGCTGCGGACCCGGCCGTGGCAGGTCGCGGTCGAAGGCCTGGTGAAGAAGCCCAAGGTCTACGACATCGACGAACTCGTGCGCCTGATGCCGATGGAAGAGCGGGTTTACCGGCTGCGCTGCGTCGAGGGCTGGTCGATGGTGATTCCGTGGAGCGGCTACGCGCTGGCCGAGCTGGTCCGCCGCGTCGAGCCGCAGCCGGGCGCGAAGTACGTGGAGTTCGTCACCCTCAACGACAAGAAGCAGATGCCGGGCGTTAGCGCTCGCGTGCTGGACTGGCCCTACACCGAAGGCCTGCGCATGGATGAGGCGATGCACCCGCTGACCTTGCTGGCCTTTGGCCTGTACGGCGAGGTGCTGCCCAACCAGAACGGCGCGCCCGTGCGCGTGGTGGTGCCCTGGAAGTACGGCTTCAAGAGTGCCAAGTCCATCGTCAAGATCCGCTTCGTCGACAAGCAGCCCGCCACCAGCTGGAACCTGGCCGCCGCGCAGGAGTACGGTTTTTACTCCAACGTGAATCCGGATGTGGATCACCCGCGCTGGAGTCAGGCCACGGAGCGCCGCATCGGCGAGGACAAGGGCAGCGGCTTTGGCGCGCTGTTCGCGCCCAAGCGCAAGACGCTGCCATTCAACGGCTACGCGCAGCAGGTGGCGTCGCTGTATCAGGGCATGGACCTGCGGAAGTTCTTCTGATGGCGCCCCCGGATATGTCCCCGTCGCGCGAGGCGGTGCGCCCGTCGCGGGCGGCCTGGCAGCCCGGGTTCGCTACGCTTGCGCCGGAACGCGTGCGCACGGTGAAGATAGCGGTGTGGCTGCTTGCCATGCTGCCTTTCCTGCGGCTGCTCTATCTTGGCTTTGCCGATCAGTTCGGCGCCAATCCGCTGGAGTTCGTCACGCGCTCGACCGGCACCTGGACGCTGGTCATGCTGTGCGTCACGCTGGCGGTGACGCCGCTGCGCCGGCTCACGGGCTGGAACTGGCTGATCCGGCTGCGCCGCATGCTCGGGCTCTTTGCCTTCTTCTACGCGCTGCAGCATTTCCTGTTATGGCTTGCCGTGGACCGGGGCTTCGATGTGGCCTACATGATCAAGGACATCGCCAAGCGCCCCTTCATCACGGTGGGGTTTGCCGCCTTCGTGCTGATGGCGCCGCTGGCGGCCACCTCGGCCAACGCCATGGTCAAGCGGCTGGGTGGCAAGCGCTGGCAAGGGCTGCACCGGGCGGTGTACRCCATCGCCGTGCTGGCGATCCTGCACTATTGGTGGCATAAGGCCGGCAAGCACGACTTCGGCACGGTATCGATCTACGCTGCCGTGGTGTTCGGGTTGCTCGCGATGCGGGTCTGGTGGTGGTGGCGCAAGCCCGCAACTGGCCTCAATGCACAGCGGTAGGGCTCAAAGGTAGAGCGTAGTCTCGTGCTCGGCGGGGCGCTATGCCTGCCCCGCGTGGGGGAGCCATAGCGCTTCAAGATGCCCCCCCGGACCAGATCCAGCTCTGTCGATGTCGCATCGCCGCGGCCGCCCAGGATCAGGATGCTGGGGGCCATTGGCGCGCGAGTGGTTGCGCAGGGGAGCGGGAGCTTAGCCTTGCAGCAGCCGTTCGTCGCGGAACAGGTCAGCCACGTGTTCGCGGCCGCGCACCAGGTGCACGTCGTTGCCGTCGACCATGACTTCGGCCGCGCGCGGGCGGGTGTTGTAGTTGGAGCTCATGACGAAGCCATAGGCGCCGGCTGACATCACGGCCAGCAGGTCGCCCGGCTGCACCGCCAGGGCGCGGTCGCGGCCGAGCCAGTCGCCGGATTCGCATACCGGGCCGACCACGTCGTAGGTCAGGGCGGTGGCCTGCGCGGCCTCGCGCAGTTGCACGGGCTCGATGCGGTGGTAGGCCTCGTACATGGCCGGACGGGCCAGGTCGTTCATGGCTGCGTCGACGATGCAGAAGTTCTTGGCGGCGCCCGGCTTGAGGAACTCAACCTGGGTCAGCAGCACGCCGGCGTTGCCTACCAGCGAGCGGCCCGGCTCGAACAGCACCTCGCGATGGCCATGGCCACGCTCGGCCACGCGGTCCAGCAGTGTGCGGGCAAAGCCGGTGATGTCAGGCGGGGTTTCGTCGTCGTAAGTGATGCCGAGCCCACCGCCTACGTCGATGTGTTCAAGGTTGATGCCTTCGCGTTCCAGCGCTTCCACCACGTCCAGCACCTTGTCCAGCGCTTCCAGGTAAGGGGCGACCTCGGTGATCTGCGAGCCGATATGGCAGTCGATGCCCGCGACATCCAGGTGCGGCAGCGCGGCGGCGGCGCGGTAGGTCGGCAGCACGTCTTCGAAGGCGACGCCGAACTTGTTGCCCTTCAGGCCGGTGGAGATATACGGGTGGGTCTTGGCGTCCACATCCGGGTTGATGCGCAGCGACACGCGCGCGCGCTTGCCCAGGCGGCCGGCCACGGCATTGAGGCGGTCCAGCTCGGGGATCGACTCCACGTTGAATGACAGCACATCGTGCTGGAGCGCCAGTTCCATCTCGGCGGTGGTTTTGCCCACGCCCGAGAACACTACCTTGCGCGGATCGCCGCCCACCGCCAGCACGCGCTGCAGCTCGCCGCCCGACACGATGTCGAAGCCCGCGCCGAGCCTGGCAAAGACCTGCAGGATCGCCAGGTTCGAATTGGCCTTCATGGCGTACTGCACGCGCGCGCGGCGCCCCTGGCACGCAGCGGCGTAGGCCTGGTAGGCGGCGGTCAGCKCGGCGCGCGAGTAGACGTAGGTAGGGGTGCCGTATTCGGCGGCAATGCGCGCGAGCGGCACATGCTCGACGCTCAGGGCGCCGTCGTGGCGATGAAAGAAGGCGGTCATGGTTATTTGGCGGTGGGAGTGGCAGCCGGCACTGCGTCCGGAGCCGTGGCGGGTGCCGTTGTGGCGGCGGAGCCCTTGGGGGCCGCCGGATTCGGCACGGCCGGGTTGCCCAGGCCGGGATCCGGTACGCCCGGCTGCGCCGGTGCGGGAGGCTGCTTGGGCATCGTCAGCGGGCCGCGGATGCCGCATCCCGACAGCAGGGGCATCGCAAGGCTGGCGGCAAACGCCGATACAATCGCAACACGACGCAACATCGGGTCGTCCTTAAAATGTCGTCCAGGGTCGTCCCCGATCGTCCCGGAGTGTCCCTCAAGCGGAGCGCGGCGGGACCACCGGAAATACGAAGTACTTTTCAATACGCTGCCGGCTACGGCACTACATCGCTATAGCGGCGCTGGCCGGCGGTCTTGGAGTTTAGCATGCCCCCCATGAGTGAAAGTGAGTTCCTGGCGCTGGCCCAGCAAGAGCTGGACCGGCTGGAAAGTGCGGTGGAAACCGCCGCCGACGCGGCCGACGCCGACATCGAAATCAACCGTGCCGGCAATCTCATGGAGCTCGAATTCGAAGACGGCTCCAAGATCATCGTCAACAGCCAGGCGCCCATGCAGGAACTGTGGGTGGCGGCGCGCTCGGGCGGTTTCCATTTTCGCCATGATGGCCAGCGCTGGGTCGATACGCGCGGCGGCGGCGAGCTGTATGCGGCGCTGTCCGGCTACGTGAGCCAGCAGGCGGGGGTGATGCTGAAACTGGCCTGAGCGCTCTCGCCCAGGCACGAAAAAGCCGGCGCGAAGCCGGCTTTTTCATTGGCGGGAAGCTGTCCCGGCGGGGCCTCAGCCGCCGCCGAACATCTCCAGGATGCGCTTCTTCTCTGCCTCGACATCGGCGGGCGATTGCGTGCTTTCGTCCGGCTTGCCCGGCCATGGATCGCCCAGGCCAACCGAAGCCACGCCGGCGCCGCCCGCGTTTTCCTCGAAGGTCCAGTCGCCGCCCACCATGACCACGCCTTCCGGAGCCTGGCGTTCGGGGATTTCCGGCGCGCCTTTGAGCATCTTGCCCATGTAGCCCACCCAGATCGGCAAGGCCAGGCCGCCGCCGGTCTCGCGCACGCCCAGGCTCTTGGGCTGGTCGTAGCCCATCCAGGCGATGGCCACCAGCTTGGGCGTGTACCCGGCGAACCAGGCGTCGACGGCGTCGTTGGTGGTGCCGGTCTTGCCGGCCAGGTCATTGCGGCCCAGACGCTGCTTGGCGCTGTTTGCCGTGCCGCTGCGCACGACCTCACGCAGCATGCTATCGGCGATGAAGGCAGTGCGGGCGTCGAGTACGCGCACTGCATCCTCGCCGGCGCGCTGGGGCTTGGTCTCGGAAATCACGTTGCCGCGGGCATCGACCACCTTCTGGATCAGGTAGGGATTGACGCGGAAGCCGCCGTTGGCAAACACCGAATAGGCGCCCGCCATCTGCAGCGGGGTGACGCTGCCCGCGCCCAGCGCCATTGGCAGGTAAGCCGGGTGCTTGTCGGCGTCGAAGCCGAAGCGCGTGATGTAGTCCTGGGCGTACTGGGTGCCGATGGCGCGCAGGATGCGCACCGACACCAGGTTCTTGGACTTGGCCAGCGCGCGGCGCATGGTCATCGGGCCTTCGAACTTGCCATCGTAGTTCTTCGGCTCCCAGACCTGGCCGCCGTTGTCGCTGATCGAAATCGGCGCGTCGTTGATCACCGTGGCGGGGGAGAAGCCCTTTTCCAGTGCCGCGGAGTAGATGAACGGCTTGAAGCTGGAGCCGGGCTGGCGCCATGCCTGCGTCACGTGGTTGAACTTGTTGCGGTTGAAATCGAAGCCGCCAACCATCGAGCGGATCTCGCCGTTTTCCGGGTTGAGCGAGATAAAGGCGGCGGATACTTCCGGCAGCTGCGTGACCGTCCATGCGCCTTTTTCGTCCTGCGTCACGCGGATGATCGCGCCCGGCCGGATCTTGGCCTTGGGCTGCGCATTGGCCGCCAGCGACGGCGCAATGAAGCGCAGCGCCTGGCCTTCGATGGTGGCGACTTCGCCGGACAGCAGTGTGGCGGTGACCTGCTTGGCCGTCACGCTGGTGACCACGGCCGAGCGCAGGTCGTCGCTGCCCGGGTGCTCCAGCAGCGCGTCGTCGATGGCCTGCTCGCGCTCGTCCGCGCCGGGGGGCAGGTCGATAAAGGCCTCGGGTCCACGGTAGCCGTGGCGGCGCTCGTAATTCATGATGCCCGAGCGCACCGACTCATAGGCGGCGTCCTGGTCGAGCTTGTTAAGCGTGGTGTAGACGGTCAGGCCGCGGGTGTAGGTTTCCTCACGGTATTGCGCGTACATCAACTGGCGCACGATCTCGGCCACGTACTCGGCGTGGGTGGAGAACTCATTGCCCTCGCCGCGCACCTTCAGTTCCTCGTGGATGGCATGGTCGTATTGCTCGGGCGTGAGGTAGCGCAGGTCGCGCATGCGCTGCAGGATGTACTCCTGGCGCACCTTGGCGCGCTTGGGGTTGACCACCGGGTTGTAGGCCGACGGCGCCTTGGGCAGGCCGGCCAGCATGGCGGCCTCGGCCGGCGTCACGTCCTTGATCGACTTGCCGAAATACACCCGGGCCGCGCTGGCAAAGCCATAGGCGCGCTGCCCCAGGTAGATCTGGTTCATGTACAGCTCGAGGATCTGGTCCTTGGACAGGTTGGCCTCGATCTTGTAGGCCAGCAGCATTTCATACAGCTTGCGGGTGTACGTCTTCTCGCTGGAGAGGAAGAAGTTGCGCGCCACTTGCATGGTGATGGTGGAGGCGCCCTGCGACAGGCCGCCGCGCAGGTTGGCCAGCCCGGCGCGCAGCACGCCGACGAAGTCGACGCCGCCATGTTCGTAGAAGCGATCGTCCTCGATGGCCAGCACGGCCTTCTTCATCACGTCCGGTATTTCCGCAATCGGCACAAAATTGCGCCGCTCCTCGCCGAACTCACCGATGAGCACGTTGTCCGCCGTGTAGATCCGCAATGGGATCTTGGGGCGGTAATCCGTGATGGTGTCGAGCGATGGCAGGTTGGGCGCGGCCACCAGCAGCGCGTATCCCACCAGCAGTGCCACCGCCACGATCCCGGCCACCAGCAGGCCCAGGGCCCAAAAGGTTAGCCGCATCCAGATCGGACGTCGGGCAGGTAGGGACGGCTTCTGTTGTGCTGTGGCCATAAGGGAAATACCTAGTTAGAGGTGCCGGGATTATATCTCCCGGGATACTCCGCTCCCGGCGCGTTGTGGCGCGCACGCCGCTATCGTGCTGTTACAAGATGTAATGGGATTGAGATCTGCATGAAACGAAAAGATGGGCGAGGCGGGTAGGGCGAGGGGCACCGTGGGATTTTGGCAACGCTTTGCGAGGGGTGTTGATGAAAAGCAATCGTGGTCAAACCGGCACATTGCCAGCGCCCCGTTTTTTGGTGAGAATCCACCAACTAAAAGAGCAAAACGTTTCATCCAAGAAACAATACAGACTCGCCAAATTAGAGCAACCAAGCCAAGGCGAGTTCAACGGTCAGGGGGTCACCTTGCGGCGAGGCATCTTGTCGGGGTTGTTGCGCCGTACGACGGTCGGCGTTGACATCGGGTCGTCCAGCGTTAAGGTAGTCGAGCTGTCCGTGGGCAGTGGCAACAACGACTATCGGCTGGAAAAATGTGCCAGCGAACTGCTGGACCGTAATGCCGTTGCCGATGGCAACGTGGTCAATATCGAAGCCGTTGGCATCGCTCTGAAGCGCGCCCTCGGCAAAGCCGGCATCCGCACCAAGGAGGTGGTGCTCGGCGTGCCTTCGATGCTGACCGAATCGCAGACCGTCAGCCTGCCGGACAACCTGTCCGAGGACGAGCTTTACGTCCAGGTGGAATCCGAGGCGCATCGCCTCTATCCGCCGTCGCAGGCCGTCAATTTCGACTTTGCCGTGATCGGCCCCAGCGAAACCGAGGGCGGCATCGGCGTGCGCGTTACCGCGGCTAACAGCGACCGTGTGCAGGAGCGCGTGACCGCCGCCGAAATGGCCGGACTCAAGCCGCACGTAATGGACGTCGAGGAATACGCGGTGCAGCGCTCCGTGGTGCAGATGCTGGGCGTGTCCGCCGACATCAGCGCCACCGACGCCAAGGAACTGCCCGTGGTGGCCGTGATCCACCTTGGCGGCAGCCGCTCCAAGGCGATCTTCTACCAAGGCTGGAAAGAGCTCTACGAGCAGCCGCTCAACAGCTACGGCGACCAGCTCACCCAGAGCGCGGCGCGCATGTTTACGCTGGACGCGCTCAAGGCCGAGATCAAGAAGCGCAAGAATACGCTGCCTGAAGCCTGGCGCACCCAGTYGCTCAAGCCCTCCCTGGAGGCGCTGGCGGTGGAGGTGCAAGGCGCCGTGCGCAACTTCCTGTCAGCTTCGAGCATCGGCAGGGTCGACGAGATCCTGCTCTCCGGCGGCCATGCGTCGCTGATCGGCGTGCAAGGCGCGATCGAGCAGCAAACCGAGATCACCACCACGCTGGCCAACCCCTTTGCCAACATGATGACAGCCGTCAAGGTCAACGAGCGCTATCTGCAGCGCGACCTGCCGGCCTACATCGTGAGCGCCGGGCTTGCGCTGCGCGGCCTGCAGTAAGCCAGCGAGGGAAGCCGCATGACTACCAATTCGATCCCGACAGTCAATCTGCTGCCTTACCACGAAGCCCGCAGGGCCTCGCGGCGCAAGAAGGTCTATGCCCTGCTGGGCGGCGCGGCCGGCGCCGGCGCGCTGGTGGTGCTGCTGGGCGGCATGTATATCGATCACCGCGTCGATGCCGTGTCCCGCCTGAACCAGGTGCTCCTGGCGGAGAACAACCGCATGGACGGGCAGATCCGCGAGGTCAATACGCTGCGCAAGGATATCGAAGGGCTGCTGCAGCGGCAGAAGGCCATCGAGGGCCTGCAGAACGAGCGCAACCGTCCCGTGCAACTGCTGGAGGAGCTRGTGCGCCAAGTGCCCGAAGGCGTGTACCTGACCACCCTCAAGCAGACCGGAGACGCCTTTACCGTGACCGGCATCGCGCAGTCGAACGAGCGCGTATCGGAGTTGCTGCGCAACCTTAGCCAGGTGCAGTGGCTGGACAAGGCCGAGCTGGGCGAATCCAAGGCCGTGATGATGACCAACAACCTGCGCGAGCAGCGGCGCCTGTTCGATTTCTCCATGCGCTTCGCCTACCGTGCGCCGGAAGCGCCGGGGGATGGCAAGAAGGGCAAGGCCGGCCCCGCCGGCGCGAGTGCGCCAGCAGGCGGAAAGGGCTGACCATGGCACTCAATAGCGAAATCTCGCTCGCCACGCTGAACGATCTCACCGCGCAGTTCCGTGGCCTGAACTTCAATGAGCCGGAAACCTGGCCGGCCGCCCCGCGCGTGCTGTTCGCGGTGCTGGCTGCGGTGCTGGTGCTGCTGCTGGGCTGGCAGTTCTACTGGAGCGGCAAGCTCGAGGATCTCGATCGCCGGCATGCCGAGCAGGACACGCTGAAGCAGTCCTACATGAGCAAGGTGGCGCAAGTGGCCAACCTGGATGCGCTGCGCAAGCAAAAGGCGGAAGTGGAGCAGCGCGTGGCGCTGGTCGAGCGCCAGTTGCCCAACAAGACCGAGATGGACGCGCTGCTGGCAGACGTCAATCACGCCGGCGTGGCGCGCGGCCTGCAGTTCGAGTTGTTCAAGCCGCAACCCGCCGTGATCAAGTCCTACTTTGCAGAGATCCCGGTCAACCTGAAGGTCACCGGCCGTTACCACGACGTGGCCCAGTTCAACGCCGATGTTGCTGCGCTCTCGCGCATTGTCTCGATGCAGGGGCTGCAGTTCACCACAGGCAAGGATGGCGGGCTGACGATGGAAGCCACGGCCATGGCCTACCGCGCGCTGGACCCTGACGAACAGGCGGCGCAGCGCAAGGCGGAAGCCGCGGCGGCCAATACGGCTGCGGGAGCAAAGAAATGATGCCAGCGATCCACGCTTCGCGCCTGTGTGCCTGCGCTTGCGCGCTGATCGGCGCCGCGCTGTTGGCGGCCTGCGGGGGCAGCGAGGAAGACGGCCTGCGCCTGTGGATGGCGCAAGCCCAGGCTGCCAAGGCGCCGCCGCCGGCGCCGCTGCCCGAGCCCAAGCCTTACGTGCCGCGCGACTACGAGGGCCGCAGCGCGCCCGAGCCCTTTGCCCAGAACAAGATCGGCGACCTGAACCGGGTCCTGTCCGAGTCGCCGGAATCCGGTCGCCGGCGCGAGCCGCTGGAGGATTTCCCGCTGGAGAACTTCAAGATGCTGGGCGCCATGAAGAAGAGTGGCGAGACCTACGGCGTCGTGCAGGTAGATAACAAGATCCACCACGTCAAGGTGGGGCAGTATCTCGGCCAGAACTACGGCCGGGTGGTCCGCATCAACGATCA
This sequence comes from Cupriavidus sp. 01L46, assembly GCF_056399905.1. Lineage (NCBI taxonomy): Bacteria > Pseudomonadati > Pseudomonadota > Betaproteobacteria > Burkholderiales > Burkholderiaceae > Cupriavidus > Cupriavidus sp. 01L46. The sequence goes on along the minus strand of NZ_JBFTSF010000080.1, from coordinate 19,108 downwards.
GGAGATCGTGTTGCGCGAATTGGTCCGGGAAGGGGTAGCCGAGTGGAAAGAGAAAATGACCAGCCTGAAGCTGGAGGGGTCGGCATGATCATGGGTCGCTGGTACCGGGCGCTTGCGGGCGCCGCAATGATGACACTGGTATTGGCCACGCCGGTTGCGTTGGCGCAACCAACGCCGGGCAACGCCATCAAGCGTGTCGACGCCTCCACGGTGGGCGAGCAGACCGTATTCACGGTCGAGATGCAGGGGCCGCCGGCGCAAAAGCCGGCCGACTTCACCACGCAGAATCCGCCCAAGCTCGCCATCGATTTTCTCGATACCGGCTTCGCGGCCGGGCGGGCGCAATATGACTTCGGCGGCAAGCTGCTCAAGAGCGCCAATGTGGTCCAGATCGGCGATCGCACCCGTGTGATCCTCGACCTGACCCGCGTCGCCAGCTACCGCACCGAGGTGCGCGGCAACCTGTTCGTGGTGCTGCTCGACAATGTCGCCCCGACCGCCCGTGCGGCAGTGCCGACGTTCGCGCCCAGCTCGGCGCAGGCGCCGGCAATGCCGGCGACGCGGCCGACCGTGCGCAATATCGATTTCCGCCGCGGCCAGGATGGCGCAGGCCGCATCGTGGTGGATCTTTCCTCGCGCGATTCCGGCATCAATATCGCGCAGCAGGGCCAGAACGTGGTGGTCGATTTCCTCAATACGTCGCTGCCCGATGGCATGCGCAGGCGCTTTGACGTGACGGATTTCGGCACGCCGGTGCAGGGCATGCGCGCGAGCGACAACAACGGCAGCACCCGCCTCACCATCGAGCCGCGCGGCAACTGGGAGTACAGCTCCTACCAGACCGATACGCAGTTCGTGGTGGAGGTGCGCCCGGTCAAGGAAGATCCGGCCAAGCTGATCAGCGGAGCAGGCTTCCGCGGCGAGCGGCTCTCGCTGAACTTCCAGAACATCGACATCCGCTCGCTGCTGCAGGTGTTTGCTGATTTCACCAACCTCAACATCATCACCAGCGAAAGCGTGCAGGGCAATCTGACGCTGCGCCTGAAGGATGTGCCKTGGGACCAGGCGCTGCAGATYGTGCTCGAYGCCAAGGGMYTGGCCTCGCGCCGCAAYGGCAAYGTGCTGYKGGTKGCGCCCAAGGCSGAGCTGGCCACCAAGGAAAAGCTCGAGCTCGAATCGCAGCAGCAGATCAATGACCTCGAGCCGATCCGCAGCCAGGTGTTCCAGCTCAACTACCAGCGTGCCGAAGACGTGCGGCGCATGCTGCTCGGGCTGGCCGCGACGGGCGTCGGCGGCGCGGGCGCGCTGGGCAGCGTGGGCGCGGTCCCGGCGGTGGGCGGCATAGGCGGCGCGGCGGCCAGCAATACCCGCATGCTGTCCAAGCGCGGCTCGCTGACGGCGGATCCCCGTACCAACCAGCTGTTCGTGTCCGATATCGCGACCAAGCTCGAAGAGGTGCAGAGCTTCCTCGGCAAGATCGACATCCCGGTGCGCCAGGTCATCATCGAGGCGCGCATCGTCGAGGCCAACGATACCTTCAGCCGCAACCTGGGCGTCAAGCTGGGCTTTGCCTCCAAGACGGCGGGCGCCGGCTACGGCAACACCTACACCAATGTGGTCAGCCCGGTGACGCAGAACGCAACCTGGGACAACGGCCCGGCGCTGAGCCTGCCGGCTGCGGCGATCAACGGTGTCAACCCGGGCTCGGTCGCGGTCAGCCTGTTCAGCAACACGGCCGGCCGTTTCCTGGCGCTCGAGCTGTCCGCGCTGGAAGCGGACGGGCGGGGCAAGATCATCTCCAGCCCGCGCGTGGTGACCGCCAACAATATCAAGGCGCTGATCGAGCAAGGCACGGAGTTGCCCTACCAGGCAGCCACCTCCAGTGGCGCCACCTCGGTGCAGTTCCGCAAGGCCAACCTGAAGCTGGAAGTCACGCCGCAGATCACGCCGGAAGGCAATGTGCTGCTGGATGTCGACGTCAACAAGGACAGCGTGGGCATTCAGACCACCTCGGGCTTCGCCATCGACACCAAGCACGTGCAGACGCAGGTGCTGGTGGAGAACGGTGGCACCGTGGTGATTGGCGGCATCTATAGCCAGACCGAGTCCACCAATGTGAACAAGGTGCCATTTCTGGGGGATATCCCGATCCTCGGCAACCTGTTCAAGGACAACGCCAAGGTCAACAACCGGACCGAGCTGCTGGTGTTCCTGACGCCGCGCGTGCTCAACGACAGCGTGTCGCTGAAATAGCGCCCGCTCGCGCCGGATGCAGTAGACTGACAGGCCGCATCGTTCCGATGCGGCTTTTTTTATTGTCCAGGCGGGCTAGAGAGATTGGGCGGGGGTGCATGTGGCAGGCGCGCAAGGCGGATTTCCTTGTGCCGATTGCGCCTCGCCACTTGCCCGGATCGTCCCAACATAAGAAGATGATGCAGTTTTCCACCGCGAGGGCCGGCCAGAGACCCGGCTCCCGCCCGACACGCCAGTGACAGTCACCCGCCCGAACCTTTTCTTTGTCGGCCTGATGGGGGCCGGCAAGACCACCGTCGGCCGCACCGTGGCCCGGCGCCTGAATTACCCGTTCTTCGATTCGGATCACGAACTCGAGGCGCGTTGCGGCGTGCGTATCCCGATCATCTTCGAGCACGAGGGCGAAGCGGGCTTTCGCGACCGCGAGGCGCAGGCGATCGACGAGCTCACCCAGCGCCGCGGCATCGTGCTGGCCACCGGCGGCGGCGCCGTGCTGCGCCCGGAGAATCGCGCTCACCTGAAGGCGCGCGGCACCGTGGTCTACCTGCGCGCCAGCCCGCACGACCTGTGGCTGCGCACCCGCCACGACCGCAATCGCCCGCTGCTGCAGACCGAAGACCCCAAGGGACGCCTGGAAACGCTCTATGGCGAGCGCGACCCGCTTTACCGCGAGGTGGCGGATTTCATCATCGAAACCGGCAAGCCTTCGGTAGCGCAGCTTGCTAATATGGTGTTGATGCAACTTGAAATGGCCGGTTTCACCGTTGCCGCCGAAGAACCCGAAGGGGCCGACGGCGAGTGCGCGGACAACCTCCCGGCGCAGGACCAGAATCACAATGATCACCCTTGAAGTCAGCCTCGGGGAGCGCAGCTACCCCATCCATATCGGCACCGGCCTGCTCGACCAGACCGACTTGTTCCGCCCCCATGTGCGTGGCCAGCACGCCGTCATCGTCACCAATGAGACCGTAGGGCCGTTGTACGCCGCCCGCGTCCAGGCTAGCCTGGCGGCGCTCGGCAAGACGGTGCGCACCGTGACCTTGCCCGACGGCGAGGCCTTCAAGCAGTGGGAAACGCTCAACCTGATCTTCGACGCGCTGCTCAGTGCGGGCGCCGACCGCAAGACCACGCTGATCGCCCTGGGCGGCGGCGTGGTGGGCGACATGACCGGGTTTGCCGCTGCCTGCTACATGCGCGGCGTGCCGTTCGTGCAGGTGCCCACAACCCTGCTCTCGCAGGTGGATTCGTCGGTGGGCGGCAAGACTGGCATCAATCACCCGCTCGGCAAGAACATGATCGGCGCCTTCCACCAGCCTAATGCGGTGATTGCCGACATCGACACCCTGCGCACGCTGCCGGAGCGCGAGCTCGCGGCGGGCCTGGCCGAGGTGATCAAGCATGGCGCCATGGCCGATGCCGAGTATTGCTTCATCGACACCGAAACGCGCGCGCGCGTGGTGCACCTTATCCGCGCCGCCATGCTGCCGGTGGTCGCGCCGGAACTGGGCACCGACCGCTACATCGAACTGATGAAAGTGGACAAGAAGGCAGAAGCCGGCAGCATCAAGTTCATCCTGCTCAGGAAACTGGGCGAAGCCTTCATCACCACCGTGCCAGACCCTGACCTGCGCGCTACCTTGCAGCACGCGGTGCTCAGGCCGCCTACCGAGGCGCCGGTCGCCTGAGGCGATCGGTTGTGCCTTGCAACGCCGGCCGGGCGGCGCACCGCCACCCGGCCGGACGCCTGACCGGATTGCCGCATGACCGACCTCGAAAGCCATCTTGCTCCCTATGCCGCCCGCTCCGCGCAGACCCTTGGGCGGGTGCATGCCGAACCGGCCTCGTCCTCGCGCACGGAATTCCAGCGCGACCGCGACCGCGTCATCCACAGCACAGCCTTCCGGCGGCTCGAGTACAAGACCCAGGTCTTCGTCAATCATGAAGGTGACCTGTTCCGCACCCGACTCACCCATAGCCTGGAAGTGGCGCAGATCGCCCGCTCCATCGCCCGCAACCTGCGCTTGAACGAGGACCTGGTCGAAGCCATCTCGCTGGCGCACGACCTCGGCCACACGCCCTTTGGCCATGCCGGCCAGGATGCGCTGAACAACTGCATGAAGAACCACGGGGGCTTCGAGCACAACCTGCAGAGCCTGCTGGTGGTGGATGAGCTGGAGGAGCGCTATGGCGGCTTCAACGGGCTCAACCTGACGTTCGAGACGCGTGAGGGCGTGCTCAAGCATTGCTCGCGCGTCAATGCCTCTGCGCTTGGCGAGCTGGGCCGGCGCTTTCTGGAGGGGACGCAGCCCTCGCTGGAGGCCCAGCTGGCCAACCTGGCCGACGAAATCGCCTACAACAACCACGATATCGACGACGGCCTGCGCTCCGGGCTGCTCACGCTTGAGCAGATGGACGAAGTGCCGATGTGGGGCCGCCACCGCGCCGAGGCGATGGCAGCGTTTCCCGGTATCAACGGGCGGCGTGTGATCAACGAGACCGTGCGCCGCATGATCAACACGCTGATCGTCGATCTGATCGAAACCACCAGCCAGAACATCGCCGCAGCCAACCCGCGCAATATCGAGGCCGTGCGGGCTGCAGGCCCGCTGGTGGCCTTCAGCGCGCCGGTGCGAGAGGAGGCGGCGGCGCTCAAGCGTTTCCTGTTCCGCCATCTCTATCGCCATTACCTGGTGATGCGCATGTCCGCCAAGGCCCAGCGCATCATCACCGACCTGTTCGATGTGTTCATGGCGGATCCGCGCCTGTTGCCGCCGCAGTACCAGGCGGGGCAAGGCCGCGACCCGTCCCGGCTGATCTCGCACTACATCGCCGGCATGACCGACCGCTATGCGATCCGGGAGCACCGCCGCATCTTTGCGGTCGACGAGGGCAGTTAGGGCAGCTAGGCCAACACGGCCAGCGGGAAAATTGGGGACGGATCAGGCTGCGGCTAGGCTATCATCGGACATCGCATTCGTTTGATGCCATCCGACCGGCAAGCACGTATCGCCGAACCTCCTCGCCCATCATGGCCCGACTTCCTCGTTTCTCCCCGGCTTCGCTGCCGGCACTGGTGTTGCAACGCGGCAACAATCGTCAGCCCGTCTTCCATGGCGCMGATGACTATCTCCACTACCTGGACTGCCTGCGCATGGCCGCGCGGGAGCACGACCTGGCTATCCACGCCTACGCCCTGCGGCCGAATCATGTCCATCTCGTGGCGACCCCCCGGCATGCCGATTCGCTCAGTCTCACCATGCAAGCGGTGGGGCGCCGCTACGCGCGCTATTTCAACCGGGTCGCGGGCCGTACCGGCACGCTGTGGGATGGCCGCTTTCGCTCGGCGGTGTTCGATCCTGCCGCCTGGATGCTGCCGGCCATGCAGTACGTGGAGGGCAACGCCGTGCGTGCCGGCGAGGTGATCTCGGCCGAAGGGGATCGATGGAGCAGCTATCGCCACCATGCCGGCATCGAGGCCAGCCCCTTTGTGAGCGATCACTCTGCGTACTGGGCGCTAGGCAATACGCCGTTCGAGCGGCAATCCAACTACCGCGCGGTCACTGCGGAGGGGCTGTCGTCGATGACCCTGGCCACGCTTCGCAGCCATGCGCATAGCGGCTGGCCTCTGGGTGACGCGGCCTTCCTTGCCCAACTGGAGCGACAGGGTGGGCGGCGCGTGCAGCCGTTGCCCAAGGGCCGCCCGGCGGGCCGGTCCGCAATGGACAGGGAGTCCGAGCCGGACACGATCTAGCCTCGGGCCGTGCGTGTGAAGCGTTGCGCGCTTGACTGCGGCGAGATCAATAATGCACGCCCCGCGATGCACCATTTTTTATCTGTCCCCAAATAAAGACCATCCCTGTTGTGGTGCGAGACTAAATATGATCTGACCCCATTTAAAAATTTTGCGGGACGCGTACGATTCTTTTATAGTTCCTCCACCCACATTCATTGTGCGGCGCGTCACGCCTGTGTACGCCGCTGCGGCCCCGCTGTCTCTCTGGTTCCCCGTCCCCGGTTTTCAACCGGCCCCGGTGGAAGAGTGCGGTCCCCGTTCCGGTCTGCCTTGCTGGCTCGCAGCCCTCACCGGAATCAAGCCCGTGGACCAATCGCAATCCCAATCAAAGCAAACGATGGCCCAAGCGCAGGCCGCAGAGTCTGCCGCCGCCACGCACGCGCCTGCCTCGCGTCCGCAAGCCCAGGGCATGTACGACCCCGCCAATGAAAAAGACGCCTGCGGCGTTGGCATGGTTGCCCATATCAAGGGCAAGAAGAGCCATGAGATCGTCCAGCAAGGGCTGAAGATCCTGGAAAACCTGGATCACCGCGGCGCGGTCGGCGCCGATGCGCTGATGGGCGACGGTGCCGGTATCCTGATCCAGATCCCGGACCAGTTCTACCGCGAAGACATGGCCAAGCAGGGCGTGACCCTGCCGCCGTCCGGCGAGTACGGCGTGGGCATGATCTTCCTGCCGAAGGAGCACGCCTCCCGCCTGGCCTGCGAGCAAGAACTCGAGCGCACCGTGCGCCTGGAAGGCCAGGTCGTGCTGGGCTGGCGCGACGTGCCGGTGGACGCCGCCATGCCGATGTCGCCGACGGTGCGCACCACCGAGCCGGTAATCCGCCAGATCTTCATTGGTCGTGGCCGCGACATCATGACCACGGACGCGCTGGAACGTAAGCTCTACGTGATCCGCAAGACCGCCAGCCACGCCATCCAGGCGCTCAAGCTCAAGCACGGCAAGGAATATTTCGTGCCGTCGATGTCGGCGCGCACGGTCGTGTACAAGGGCCTGCTGCTGGCAACGCAAGTCGGCGAGTACTACCTGGACCTGCAGGACCCGCGCGCCGTCTCGGCCCTGGCCCTGGTGCACCAGCGCTTCTCCACCAACACCATGATGGACGACAACCGCCGTGCCTTCTACGAATACCACGCTGCCATGATGGAGCCGTGGGACGGCCCTGCCGCGATCTGCTTCACCGATGGCCGCCAGATCGGCGCCACGCTGGACCGTAACGGCCTGCGCCCGGCACGTTTCTACGTGACCGAGGACGACATCGTGGTGCTGGCTTCGGAAGCCGGCGTGCTGCCGTTCCCCGAGTCGCGCATCGTGCAGAAATGGCGCCTCCAGCCGGGCAAGATGTTCCTGATCGACATGGAGCAAGGCCGCATCATCGACGACAAGGAACTCAAGGACAACCTGGCCAACGCCAAGCCCTACAAGAGCTGGATCGACGCCGTGCGCATCAAGCTCGACGAGCTGGATGCCAAGCCCGAGGACGTGGCTGCCGAGAAGAAGCCGGACGCCCGCCTGCTGGATCGCCAGCAAGCCTTCGGCTATACGCAGGAAGACGTCAAGTTCCTGATGGCGCCGATGGCGCTGGCCGGCGAGGAAGCCACCGGCTCGATGGGCAATGACAGCCCGCTGGCCGTGCTGTCGTCCAAGAACAAGACGCTGTACCACTACTTCAAGCAGCTCTTCGCCCAGGTCACCAACCCGCCGATCGACCCGATCCGCGAGAACATGGTGATGTCGCTGGTGTCCTTCATCGGACCCAAGCCCAACCTGCTCGAGCTGAACAACATCAACCCGCCGATGCGCCTCGAAGTGTCCCAGCCCGTGCTGGACTTCAAGGACATCGCCAAGATCCGCAATATCGAGCACTACACCGGCGGCAAGTTCCGTTCGTATGAACTGAACATCTGCTACCCGCAGGCTTGGGGCAAGGAAGGCATCGAAGCCCGCCTGGCCTCGCTGTGCGCGGAAGCCGTGGATGCCGTGCGCTCGGGCTACAACATCCTGATCGTGTCGGACCGCCGCGTCGATGCGGAGCACGTGGCCATCCCCGCGCTGCTGGCAACGTCCGCCATCCACCACCACCTGGTGGACAAGGGCCTGCGTACCTCGGCCGGCCTGGTGGTGGAAACCGGCACGGCGCGCGAGGTGCATCACTTTGCGCTGCTGGCCGGCTATGGCGCCGAAGCCGTGCACCCGTACCTGGCGATGGAAACGCTGGGCGACATGGCACAAGGCCTGTCCGGCGACCTGTCGCCCGAGAAGGCGGTCAAGAACTTCGTCAAGGCGATCGGCAAGGGCCTGCAGAAGGTGATGTCCAAGATGGGCATCTCCACCTACATGTCGTACACCGGTGCGCAGATCTTCGAAGCCATCGGCCTGTCGCGCGAGCTGGTGCAGAAGTACTTCCACGGCACCGCAACGAACGTCGAAGGCATCGGCATCTTCGAGGTGGCCGAGGAAGCGCTGCGCCTGCACCAGGACGCCTTCGGMGACAACCCGGTGCTGGACACCATGCTGGAGACCGGCGGCGAGTACGCCTACCGCGTTCGCGGCGAAGCGCATATGTGGACCCCGGATTCGGTGGCCAAGCTGCAGCACGCCGTGCGCGCCGACGACGGCAAGGGCGCATACCAGACGTACAAGGAATACGCCAATATCATCAACGACCAGAGCCGCCGTCACATGACGCTGCGCGGCCTGTTCGAGTTCAAGGTCGATCCGGCCCGCGCCATTGCGCTGGAAGAAGTGGAACCGGCCAAGGAGATCGTCAAGCGCTTTGCCACCGGCGCCATGTCGCTGGGCTCGATCTCCACCGAAGCCCACGCCACGCTGGCGGTCGCGATGAACCGCATCGGCGGCAAGTCCAACACTGGTGAAGGTGGCGAGGACGCGAACCGCTACCGCAACGAGCTGCGCGGCATCCCCATCAAGCAAGGCGACACGCTGCAGGGCCTGCTGGGCACCGAAGCCGTGGTGCGCGACCAGGAACTGCAGGCTGGCGACTCGCTGCGCTCGAAGATCAAGCAGGTGGCCTCGGGCCGTTTCGGCGTGACCGCCGAATACCTGGCGTCCGCCGACCAGATCCAGATCAAGATGGCACAGGGCGCCAAGCCCGGCGAAGGCGGCCAGCTGCCCGGCCACAAGGTCTCCGACTACATCGGCAAGCTGCGTTACTCGGTGCCGGGCGTGGGCTTGATCTCGCCGCCTCCGCACCATGACATCTACTCGATCGAGGATCTGGCGCAGCTGATCCACGACCTGAAGAACGTCAACCCGGCCTCCGATATCTCGGTCAAGCTCGTGTCCGAAGTGGGCGTGGGCACCGTGGCCGCGGGTGTGGCCAAGGCCAAGGCCGATCACGTGGTGATCGCCGGCCATGACGGCGGCACCGGCGCTTCGCCGCTGTCGTCGATCAAGCACGCCGGCACGCCGTGGGAGCTGGGCCTGGCCGAGACGCAGCAGACGCTGATGCTCAACGGCTTGCGCAACCGTATCCGCGTGCAGGCYGACGGCCAGATGAAGACCGGCCGCGACGTTGTCATCGGYGCGCTGCTGGGCGCYGACGAGTTCGGCTTCGCYACCGCACCGCTGGTGGCCGAAGGCTGCATCATGATGCGCAAGTGCCACCTGAACACCTGCCCGGTGGGCGTGGCCACGCAGGATCCGGCGCTGCGCGCGAAATTCCAGGGCAAGCCTGAGCACGTGGTGAACTTCTTCTTCTTCATCGCCGAAGAAGCCCGCGAGATCATGGCGCAACTGGGCATCCGCACGTTCGACGAGCTGATCGGCCGCGCCGACCTGCTCGACACCAAGCCCGGCATCGAGCACTKGAAGGCGCGCGGCCTCGATTTCACCCGCGTGTTCTACCAGGCTCCGTTCCCCGCCGAGCTGCCGCGCTTCCACACCGACGTGCAGGACCATGGCCTGTCGCTGGAAGCCGGCAAGGCGCTGGACCAYGTGCTGATCGCCAAGGCKCGYCWGGCCATCGACAAGGGTGAGCGCGTGTCGTTCATCCAGCCGGTGAAGAACGTSAACCGYACSGTSGGCGCGATGCTSTCSGGCGTGRTSGCCAAGCAGTAYGGCCAYGARGGCCTGCCTGACGACACCATCCACATCCAGTTGCAAGGCACCGCCGGCCAGTCCTTCGGCGCGTTCCTGGCGCACGGCATCACGCTGGACCTGGTGGGCGACGGCAACGACTACGTGGGCAAGGGCCTGTCCGGCGGCCGCGTGATCGTGCGCGCTCCGCATGAGTTCCGCGGCGACCCGACACGCAACATCATCGTGGGCAACACCGTGCTGTACGGCGCGATTGCCGGCGAAGCCTTCTTCAACGGCGTGGCAGGCGAGCGCTTCGCGGTGCGCAACTCCGGCGCGGCCGCGGTGGTGGAAGGCACGGGCGACCATGGCTGCGAGTACATGACCGGCGGCACCGTGGTGGTGCTGGGCGGCACCGGGCGCAACTTCGCGGCCGGCATGTCGGGCGGCATGGCCTATGTCTACGACGAGGACGGCCTGTTCGACAAGCGCTGCAACACTTCGATGGTGGCACTGGAAACGGTGCTGGCCGCGGCCGACCAGGAGAAGGGCCAGTCGCCCGCTTCCTGGCACAAGATGGACGGRCAGCGCCAGCTTGACGAAATCATCCTCAAGGGCTTGATCGAGCAGCATTTCCGCTTCACGGGCTCAGAGCGCGCCAAGGCATTGCTGGCCGATTGGACCACGGCACGCCGCAAGTTCGTCAAGGTCTTCCCGACCGAGTACAAGCGCGCACTGGGCGAGATGTACGCCAAGGAGCAGGAAGCGAAAGACAGCGACCGGGAAGCCATCGCCGCCTGAGCCCCAAGGGCAGGGCAGCGAGCCCGACCAAGCATGAGCGCTGTCGCGGATTCGCGCCGGCCTCACAAGATACTGACCTCACAGCGGGGCCGGCGCATGCGCCGGTGCCGCTCAGCATGACCAAGGACGCAACATGGGTAAGGCGACTGGCTTTCTCGAATTTCCGCGCCAGAACGAAGGTTACGAGCCCGTAACCAAGCGCGTGAAGCACTACAAGGAATTCGTATTCGCGCTGTCCGACAGCGAAGCGAAGATCCAGGGCGCGCGCTGCATGGACTGCGGTATCCCGTTCTGCAATAACGGTTGCCCGGTCAACAACATCATCCCTGACTTCAACGACCTGGTGTATCGCCAGGACTGGAAGTCGGCGATCGAGGTGCTGCACCAGACCAACAACTTCCCCGAATTTACCGGCCGCATCTGCCCGGCACCGTGCGAAGCTGCCTGTACGCTGGGCATCAATGAAGCACCGGTCGGCATCAAGTCGATCGAGCACGCCATCATCGACAAGGCCTGGGAAGAAGGCTGGGTTGCCCCGCAGCCGCCCAAGCACAAGACCGGTAAGACCGTTGCCGTGGTCGGCTCCGGCCCCGCCGGCATGGCCGTCGCCCAGCAGCTGGCGCGCGCCGGGCACGACGTGACCGTGTTCGAGAAGAACGACCGCATCGGTGGCCTGCTGCGCTATGGCATCCCCGACTTCAAGCTTGAGAAGTGGCTGATCGACCGCCGCATGGAACAGATGCAGGCCGAGGGCGTGACCTTCCGTGCCGGCGTGATGGTGACCGACGGCGAACTGCCGGCGGGCATCAAGAACTATGCGCGTGAAACCATCTCGGCGCAGGCTCTGCAAGACCAGTTCGACGCCGTGGTGCTGGCGGGTGGCTCCGAAGTGCCGCGCGACCTGCCGGTCCCGGGGCGCGACCTCGACGGCATCCATTACGCGCTGGAATTCCTGATCCCGCAGAACAAGGAAGTGGCCGGCGACGAGCCCAACGCGCTGCGCGCCGATGGCAAGCACGTGATCGTGATCGGTGGCGGCGATACCGGCTCCGACTGCGTGGGTACGTCGAACCGCCACGGCGCGGAATCGATCATCCAGTTCGAGCTGCTGCCGCAGCCGCCGGAAGAAGAGAACAAGGCGCTGGTGTGGCCGTACTGGCCGATCAAGCTGCGCACCTCGTCCTCGCACGACGAAGGCTGCAACCGCGACTGGTCGGTTGCCACCAAGGAGTTCATTGGTGAGAACGGCAAGATCACCGCGCTCAAGGCCTGCCGCGTCGAATGGAAGGACGGCAAGATGCAGGAAGTGCCGGACAGCGAGTTCATCCTTAAGGCGGACCTCGTGCTGCTGGCCATGGGCTTCACCAACCCGGTGGGCTCGCTGCTCTCCGCTTTCGGCGTGGATACCGATGCGCGCAAGAACGCCCGTGCCAGCACCGAAGGCGATCGCGCTTATCACACCAACGTGCCCAAGGTGTTCGCCGCTGGCGACGTACGCCGCGGCCAGTCGCTGGTGGTGTGGGCGATCCGCGAAGGCCGCCAGGCCGCGCGTTCGGTCGATGCCTTCCTGATGGGGCATTCCGAGCTGCCGCGCTGATCTGTGCCATGGCTTTGCTGATGCCGTGACGCGTTGCTCGCGCCACAAGACCCGCCCCGCGCAAGCCGGGCGGTTTTTTTTATAGCGGCGCGCTCAGCCTGGCTGCAGCGTACGGCCCATCAGCACGGCGTCGTCGCCGTAAGCCGACAGTTTGGCGGACAGGGCAGCGCTGGCAGGCGTCAGATTCGCGTACCCGAGTCTGCGCCACCATGCCGCAGCCGATTGCACGGCGACCAGCCGCGATGAGCGCAATCCGGCATCGAGCGCGGCCGCATGGGCCGCGGCGTAGAGCATTGGCGCCAGGCCGCGGCCCTGACCGGCGGGCGCCACCGCCATATCGTGCACGAACCAGGTCAGCATGCTGGCCGGCTCACCATCGCGGACCCAATGCCGCTCCAGCACGCCGTCGAGTGCCGGCAGGCTGTCCTGGGGCCACATGTGGGTAAACAGATAGGCTGCCAGCTCGCCATCCGGGCCGGCGGCCACCCAGCAAGTGGCGGGCGACAGCGCCAGGCGGCTGCCGAGGGCCGCAGCGGACTCGAGCAGCATGCCGCGATAGCACTGGGCCTGGATTTCCAGCACGGCGGGCAGGTCGGTGGCCAGCATGGGCCTAGGAGTGTATTCACGCATGACGGGCGATTATAGGCGGCGTCGGGCCAGGGGCGCCCTGGATGTCCGGAGACCCGCGCCCAGCCGTGCTTACAGGGTTGTCCCGGCTATGGTTAACGTGGTCTGTGCGGTGCTGGGCATTCTTCGTAGAATGACCTGACAATTAAAACAAAGTACACAAAGACTGCCTCGCTAATCCCTTTTCAGCCGATCAAGACGCCACGGCGATGCCAGTGGCCCGGAGGAATTGATGTCCGAAGTGCGCATTGTTTCGCGGCTTTGGCGAGGTAAGGCGAAGTTGCTTCACCCCGCTGCCATGCCGGCTTGTCTGCAGTTGTTTCTGCACGTCTGGCAGCCGCTGTGCCTCGCTGCCCTGCTGCTTGCCGCGAGCGGGCCCGGCCTGGCCCGGCCGGCCTCCATGCCGGCTACCCCGGCGTCGGCAGCGTTTGCGCGCCCGATATCGTTTCCCGTCCGCCCCATTCGCCTGATCGTGCCTTTTCCGGCCGGCGGCGTGCCGGATGCCGTGGCGCGCCTGCTGGCCGAGCGCCTGGCGGTACGTCTGGGCGTGCCGGTCGACGTCGACAACCGGCCCGGTGCGGGCGGCACCACGGCGGGAGACGTGGTGGCCAAGGCCAGTTCCGACGGGCATACCTTGCTGTTCCACCAGGCCACCATGCTGATCCAGCCGGGCCTGGAGCCGGTGCCTTATGACGTAGTGCGCGACTTCACGCCGGTGGCGCGGGTCGCGACCATGCCGCTGTTCCTGGTGATCGATGCGCGCCTGCCGATGCGCACGCCGCAGCAATGGCTCGCTGCGGTCAATGCCAGTCCGGGATCCTACAGCTACGGCTCCGGCCAGGCCGGCAGCCCCTCGCATCTTTATGCCCAATACGCTGTGCATGGTGTGCCGAACGGGGTGCCGCTGGTTACGGCCAAGGGCGAGGCGGCGGTGGTGCAGGAGATGCTGGCCGGGCGCGTCAGCGCTTGCTTCTGCGCGTTTGCTTCCGTGCAGGCCCAGGTCAAGAGCGGCAATTTGCGCCTGCTCGGCGTGACTGGTGTGGCGCGTTCGCAACTGGCGCCCACGGTGCCCACGCTGCAGGAGTCGGGGGTGGATGGCTATGGCGCGGGAGCCTGGTACGGCGTCATTGCCCCGGCCAAGACCCCGCATGTCATCGTGGCGCGGATCGCCAGCGAGCTGGACGGCGTCATGGGTGAGCGCGAGGTGCGGGATCGCCTGCTGGCGGCGGGCCTGACGCCGTTGCGCGATTCGCCGGAAGCCTTTGCGACGGCGATCCGGTCGGAGTCGATCCAGTGGCAGGTCATCTTGCGGCAAACTGGTGGGCCAACTGAGCCTTAAGTCTCTCTTTTTTGGCAGAGATGTCCGAAGTCCGCAACTCAAATGTGACGAAACAATTATTTGCGTTGAGTGGATGTGGATTGCGCCACACTGCCTCGGGCAGCGCTAGGTAGTAGCCCTTATAATGGCGGACTGCCTAACACGGTGCCAACGTGACCGATTCCGCCTCAAACCTCGTCGAGCTCCAATCTGTCGATTTCGCCTATGCGGCGGGCGGCAAGCCAATCCTGTCGGGCCTTAGCATGCGCTTCCCGCGTGGCAAGGTGGTGGCCGTCATGGGCGGCTCCGGCTGCGGCAAGACCACCGTGATGCGCCTGATCGGCGGCCAGGTCAGGCCGCAGAGCGGCCAGGTGCTCTTCAACGGCGCCAATATCCCGGCCCTCGACCGCAATGACCTGTACGCCGTGCGGCGGCAGATGGGCATGCTGTTCCAGTTTGGCGCGTTGTTTACCGATCTCTCCGTGTTCGATAACGTTGCCTTCCCGTTGCGTGAACATACCGACTTGCCCGAGTCGATGATCCGCGACCTGGTGCTGATGAAGCTCAATGCCGTCGGCCTGCGCGGCGCGCGCGAGCTGATGCCGGCGGAGATCTCCGGCGGCATGGCGCGCCGGGTGGCGCTGGCCCGCGCGATCGCGCTCGATCCAGCCCTGCTGATGTACGACGAGCCTTTTGCCGGCCTCGACCCGATCTCGCTGGGCCTGACCGCGCGCCTGATCCGCAGCCTGAACGACGCGCTGGGGGCCACTACCATCATCGTGTCGCACGACGTCAACGAGACCTTTCTCATCGCCGACTACGTCTATTTCATTGCCAATGGCCGCATTGCCGCCGAAGGCGAGCCCGAGGCCCTGCGTGCCTCGACGGATCCCTTCGTGCACCAGTTCGTCCATGCCGAGCCTGACGGCCCGGTCCCGTTCCACTATCCGGGGCCGTCGCTGGCCGAGGACTTCGTGAGCGGGGCCGGACGATGATGGGATTTTTCACGAGCATCGGCTCCGCGGTGCGGCAGTCGGTCAGCGGCCTGGGTCATGCCACGCGCATGTTTTTCACGGTACTGGCGATGTCTCCGGCGCTGCTGCGCCGCTTCCGGCTGGTGAGCGACCAGATTTTCTTTGTCGGCAACCTGTCGCTGGTGATCATTGCGGTTTCAGGCCTGTTTGTCGGCTTCGTGCTGGGTTTGCAGGGCTATTACACGCTAAATCGCTACGGCTCCGAGCAGGCGCTGGGGCTGCTGGTGGCGCTGTCGCTGGTGCGCGAACTGGGCCCGGTGGTGACGGCGCTGCTGTTCGCCGGCCGCGCCGGCACGTCACTGACCGCCGAGATCGGCCTGATGAAGGCGGGTGAGCAACTCACCGCCATGGAAATGATGGCGGTCAATCCGCTGCAGCGCGTGATCGCGCCGCGCTTCTGGGCTGGCGTGGTCGCCATGCCGGTGCTGGCGGCGATTTTCAGCGCCGTTGGCATCCTGGGCGGCTATGTGGTCGGGGTGCAGATGATCGGCGTGGACGCGGGCGCGTTCTGGTCGCAGATGCAAAACGGGGTGGATGTTCGCAATGACGTGCTCAACGGCGTCATAAAGAGCTTCATTTTTGGCGTCGCGGTGACGTTTATAGCGCTGTACCAGGGCTATCAGGCCAAGCCGACGCCGGAAGGCGTGTCGCGTGCCACCACGCGCACCGTGGTGATTGCCTCGCTGGCGGTGCTGGCGCTGGATTTCCTGCTGACTGCGCTGATGTTCAGCTGACTTGGCCGGTGCGGTCGCCGGAGCCGGAGTACTTGAAGAAGAGACGCAGATGAAAAGAAATACACTCGATTTCTGGGTTGGGCTGTTTGTGGTGGCGGGTTTCGTGGCGCTGCTGTTCCTGGCGCTCAAGGCCGGCAACATGAGCGCCCTGTCGTTCCAGGACACCTACTCGGTGCAGGCGCGCTTCGATAACATCGGCGGCCTGAAGCCGCGCGCCCCGGTGAAGAGCGCCGGCGTGGTGGTGGGCCGCGTGGCGGATATCCGCTTCGACGACAAGACCTACCAGGCGACCGTGACGCTCAACCTGGAAAAGCGCTACCAGTTTCCCAAGGACACCTCGGCCAAGATCCTGACCTCGGGCTTGCTCGGGGAGCAGTACCTGGGCCTTGAGGCGGGTGGCGACACCGCCATGCTGGCGGAGGGCTCGCGCATCACCATGACGCAGTCGGCCGTGGTGCTGGAAAACCTGATCGGGCAGTTCCTGTATAACAAGGCCGCCGATGCGGGGGCGGGTGGCAACAATGCCGGCGGCGCTGCCGCTGGAGCCGCCAGCGGCGCAGCGGGGGTGGTGAAATGACCGGCAGGCGTGCTGCCKCGCGCTGGCGCGTGGGACGAAACTGCTTGCTGGCAGCATCGGTTGCATGGCTGGCGGCAGGTTGCGCCACTGGCCCGACCGCCAACCCGAAGGATCCTATCGAGCCCTTCAACCGGGAAGTCTTCAAGGTCAACGACGCCGTCGACAGGACCGTGCTGCGCCCGGTAGCCCAGGTGTACGCAGATTACGTTCCGTCGCCGATCCGCACCGCGATCGACAACGCTTTCTCCAACGTCAGCGATGTCTACTCGGCCGTCAACAACCTGCTTCAGGGCAAGCCCACCCGCGCCGCGGAAGACACCATGCGCGTGGCCATCAACAGCGTGCTGGGCATCGGCGGGCTGATCGACATCGCCACGCCGGCGGGCTTGCCGAAGTACAAGGAAGACTTCGGCCAGACCTTGGGCGTATGGGGTGTGCCGGCCGGTCCGTACCTGGTGCTGCCGCTGTTCGGGCCTAGCACGGTGCGCGATACCACTGGCATGCTGGTCGACCGCCAGATCGATCCATCGGCGTATATCGAGCCCGTGTGGCTGCGCAACTCGCTGTTCGGGGTGCGTGTCGTCAACACCCGGGCTTCGCTGCTCGGCGCCACGAGCCTGATCGAGATGGCAGCGCTCGACAAGTACGCCTTCATGCGCGACGCGTACCTGCAGCGCCGCGAGTACCAGATCTATGACGGCAACCCGCCGGAGAGCGACGATACCGTGCCGACCAGCCCGCCGCCGGACGCCACACAGGAAAACCAGGCGCTGCCCACGCCACCCGTGCAGATGCCCGGCAATATCGGCAATTTCCGCTTGCGCTGAGTGGGATCTGCCGCAGCTCGTGTCTCCGCTGTGAGTGGTRCAACAAAGTATGAARATGTGGTGCCGGAAGCTCCGGCACCGCGAACTCCCAGGCCTTGCCCGAACTCCAACTCGGCGCATGACTATTGCCGGCCTTGGTGCCGGGACGCTAGGATGCCGTACCTCGGTGTCCCTGCGTTATCGAATTGATAAGGACGAAATATGCTGAAGCGACTGTTGCTACCTTTTCTTACCGTGGTTGCCTTTTCCGGCGCCGCCCACGCCCAATCGCAGGATGCCAGCACGCCCGACGGGCTGGTCAAGGCGGTGGTCGGCGACGTGATGACTTCGGTCAAGGCGGACAAGGACATGCAGGCCGGGAACATTGGCAAGATCTCGGCGCTGGTGGAGCAGAAGATCCTGCCCAACGCGAATTTCCAGAAGACCACGCAGATTGCCATGGGCCGCAACTGGTCCAAGGCCACGCCCGAGCAGCAAAAGCAGATCACCGACGAGTTCAAGACCCTGCTGATCCGCACCTATTCGGGCGCCATCGCGCAGATTCGCGACCAGAGCGTGCAGTTCCGCCCGTACCGCGGCAGCCCGGACGATACCGATGCCACCATTCGCACCCAGGTCATCAACAAGGGCGAGCCGATCCAGCTCGATTACCGCCTCGAGAAGACCCCGCAAGGCTGGAAGGTCTATGACATCAACGTGCTGGGCGCCTGGCTGACCGAGGCCTACAAGGGCAGTTTCAACACCATCGTGGGCCAGCAGGGCGTGGATGGCGTGATCAAGACGCTGCAGGACCGCAACCGCCAGCTCGCCAACGCCAAGAACTGAGCCTGCGAGCCTGCCTGAGCGGCAGGCTGCGGCCCAGCATGGCTGACCGAAGTGTTCTACAATGAGCGCTCCCGCACCCGCGGGAGTGCTTTTTTCCAGACCCGCATCCCCGGACCGCTGCCAGATGCTTTCGCTCGACACCTCGCTGACCAACCGCAACGCCGCCACCGTGCTGCGTGACGGCCTGGCACGCCTGGCCCAGGGCGAAGCCCAGGTGGACTGCGGCAAGCTGACCCAGGTCGACTCCGCCGCCGTCGCGGTGCTGCTGGCCTGGCAGCGCGATGCCGCCAGCCGCGGCCAGTCGCTCGTGTTCGTCGGCGTACCGGCCCAGCTGGCTGAGCTGGCCGCGCTGTACGGCGTCGATTCCCTGCTGCAACTCGGCGCCCAGGCAGGCGCCACGGGCGCGCGGGGCGCGCAAGACACCGTTTCCCACCGACATTGAACCGGCATCCGTGGCAAGCTGCTGATCTGCGCTTGCTACCGCGATGCCCGGGCGATGGCTCACGCCACGCCTCGCGCTCAAAGCGGGACAGCTCCCGCATCCCCTATAATTCCGGGTTGTTCGACCGTTCCGGCATATAAGGCACGGACAAGACACGGTCGAAGCACCCAGGCGGTCCCCGCCATTTCAAGGAGGCCGGCGTGCGAGCCCACCAGAGCCCTACGCGCCTGCCAAACAG
>NZ_JBFTSF010000079.1:0-24353 GCF_056399905.1 Cupriavidus sp. 01L46 | reverse complement strand
GGGCCAGCAGCTTGCGCAGCCGGCCGGCGAGGATGTTCTTCGCCAGGCCGAGGCTGCGCTGGAACTCGCCAAAGCGCCGCAAGCCATCGAAGGCATCGCGCACGATCAGCAGCGACCACCAGTCGCCGATCACATCGAGCGAGCGGGCCACGGGACATGCAGCGCCTTCCAGGCTGGTTCGCCGGACCATAGTGCAACTCCGTTTCACTCGCCAGATGCGGCGCGCCGCGGAATGCGGCGCCAATGGCGAGGCGGTTGCATTGTAAAACCAGTTGATCCGGCCTTCAAGGCTTGCACTGCCGCCGGCATGCGCCGCTCAGTCGTCGATGTTCTCGTGGACGGCGGCGGCCCCGGCCTTCCAGTAGCTGGCCGCGCGGATGCGGCCCTTCTCGACGCCGCGCTCGCCCACCAGGTACTGACGCACGGCGCGAATCGACGCGGCCTCGCCAGCCGCCCACACATAGCCTTCACCGCGCGGCAGCGTGACCTCGCGCAAGGCTTGTTCCAGCAGCCCGGTGGCGCTATCTGCCGGTGCGCTGTCACGGTGCTGCCAGCGGATCTCCACGTCGGCGCGGCTAGGCAGCGGGATTTCTGCGGCGGCGTTGTCCACCGCCAGCACCACCAGCGCGCGCACACCGGACGGCAACTCATCCAGCCGGCGGCCGATGGCAGGCAGCGCGGTTTCGTCGCCCACCAGCAGGTGCCAGTCGAAGCCCTCGGGAATCACGAACGACCCACGCGGGCCGCCCACGCCGAGATACTGGCCGGGCGCAGCCTGCGCGGCCCAGGTAGAGGCAGGTCCATCGCCGTGCAGCACGAACTCGATATCGAGCTCGCCCGCGGCGGCATCGTAACGGCGCGGCGTGTAGTCGCGCGCGGCGGGCCTCGGCTGGCCTTCGGGAAACACAGGGCCGTTGGGGCCAAGCTCCGGCAGCGCGGGCTTGCTTTGCCCCGGCGCCGGGAAGAACACCTTGATGTGGTCGTCGAAAGACGCGGAGACAAAGCCCTTCAGGTCGTCGCCGGCCAGCGTCACGCGCAGCAATTGCGGCGACACCGCCTGGGTACGCACCACTTGCAGCAAGCGCATCTTGAGTTCATGGCGAACGCGTTGCACGGTGAGGTCGCGAGTAGTCATGGGTTTCCTGGTTGGCGGGAATGAGGGGAATGAGGGGAATGAGGAATACGGAATATGGCGTGTCGGGATGCGGGTCAGCACTAGGCACCCTGGCCGGCGTTGATCTCGGCGGTCGCCCGCGCCAGGATGGCGGCGATGCGCCGCTGCTCGTCCGGCGTGGCATCGGTGCGCAGCAGCAGCGCCCGCTTGAGCGCCACGCGCGCCTCGACGAACTCCGGCAGCCAGCCGCCCGCGGCTTCGCGCTCGTCGGCGGCTGCACCCGCTGCACCCGCCGCACCCGGCTCGGCGGCTTCGCCCGACAGCGCGCGCCGCACCCACTCCATCTTGCGTGCCACGTGCTTGAGCTTGTTGAGCATCAGGGCCAGCCGCTCGCGGTTGGCGTCGAGATGGGCCAGGCCCGGCCCCGCCAGCTGGTAGCGCTTTTTGTTGCCCTCGGTGTCCACCGTGGCGTAGCCAAGTTCTTCGAGGAAGGTCAAGGCCGGATAGACCATGCCCGGGCTGGGTTTGTAGAAGCCATTGGTGCGGGCCTCCAGCGCCTTGATCAGCTCGTAGCCATGGCTGGGCTTTTCTTCCAGCAAGGACAGCAGCATGAGTTGAAGATCGTCCGAGCTGAACTTGCGGCCGCGCCGCCAGCTATCGCCGTCGCCGTCGAAGCCATCGCCGCCGCCGCCAAAGAAGCCGCCCGGGCCGCCGCCGTGGTGGTGGCGGCCAATGGCATGGCGGCCATGATGCTCGCCGTGGTGCTCGCCGTGGCGCGAGGATTGGGACGAAAAATGGGAAGACAGATGGGCAAGCATGTGATGGCTAAGCCTGCCCAGAAGGGGGTGGTGACGCATCGTCGCAGCTCCTACGTATCGAAAAACATATCGTAAGATATATATCGTACGTAAGGATGTCAAGGCGATCTTTGCGGGCATGGCCCGCTGGAGCCGGCGCATGAGGCGCCGGCTCCTCAGCTTACCTGGCGGCCTTCACCGTGCTATAGCTCGCCATCAGGTTGCGATAGTCGGGAATGTGATTGGCGAACAGCGTGCCCAGCCCTTCGATATCGTTGCGCCAGTCGCGGTGCAGTTCGCAGGCCACGCCGAACCAGCTCAGCATCTGCGCCCCGGCTTGCTCCATGCGGGCCCATGCGGCATTGCGGGTGATCTCGTCGAAGGTGCCGGATGCATCCGTGACCACGAACACGTCGTAGCCCTCGGCCATCGCAGACAATGCCGGGAAAGCCACGCAGACTTCGGTCACCACACCCGCGATGATCAACTGCTTGCGCCCGGTAGCCTTGACCGCCCTGGTGAAATCCTCGTTGTCCCAGGCATTGATCTGGCCGGGGCGAGCAATGTAGGGCGCATCGGGAAAAGTCTGCTTGAGCTCCTGCACCAGCGGCCCGTTCGGGCCATCTTCGAAGCTGGTGGTGAGGATGGTGGGCAGGTTGAAATACTTGGCCAGGTCCGCCAGTGCAAGCACGTTGTTCTTGAACTTATCGGGTTCGATATCGCGGACCAGCGATAGCAGGCCGGCCTGGTGATCGACCATGAGGACGGCGGCCTGGCTCTTGTCCAGGCGCTTGTAGGGGGTTGCCATGAGCATCTCCTTTCATTGATGCACGATTTGCGATTACGCCGAACGGGTTAGCGTCCGACGCTAACTACGCCGCTTCGATCTGCCCGAAGCGGCCGCTGCGAAAATCCTGCAGCGCTTGCTTGATCTCTTCCTCGGTGTTCATCACGAACGGCCCGTAGGTCGCCACTGGCTCGTCGATGGCATCGCCATGCAGCACCAGCACCAACGCGTCGCTTGTAGCCGCCAGCGCAAATCCGGCACCAGCGCGATCGAGCAGCACCATCTGCCCCGCTTGTGCGGCCTCGCTGCCGTTGACCAGCACGTTGCCGCGCAGCACCACCAGCGCCACGGCGCGCCCCTCGGGCGCAGGCAGGTCCACGTCCGCGCCATGGCGCAGTTGCACGTCCCATACGTCCATCGGCGTGAAGGTGTGTGCCGGCCCGCGTGCGCTTTCGCCTGTGTTCTGGTACTCACCCGCAATCACGCGCACCTGGCCGGCGCCGCCGGGCAACGGCACCGACGGGATCTGCGCCGACACGATGGTCTGGTAGCCGGGTGCCGTCATCTTGTCGCTGGCGCGCAGGTTCACCCACAACTGCACCATTTCCAGCGTGCCGCCGGTGCGGGTGAAGGCCTCCGAATGGAACTCCTCATGCAGGATGCCGGACGCCGCCGTCATCCATTGCACGTCGCCGGGGCCGATGCGCCCGCCCTGCCCCGTGGAATCGCGATGCTCC
Source organism: Cupriavidus sp. 01L46 (assembly GCF_056399905.1). NCBI lineage: Bacteria > Pseudomonadati > Pseudomonadota > Betaproteobacteria > Burkholderiales > Burkholderiaceae > Cupriavidus > Cupriavidus sp. 01L46. The sequence goes on along the minus strand of NZ_JBFTSF010000079.1, from coordinate 20,918 downwards.
AGCTCGCCCTGGTAGACGATGGTCACCGTCTCGAAGCCGCGGTGTGGATGCTCGCCCACGCCGCGCCGCCGGGCGGCAGGCGGGAAGTCAGCCGGGCCCGCATGGTCGAGCATCAGGAAGGGGCTCAGGTGGCTGCCAAGGCTCTGCTGCGAGAACAGCGTGCGCACGGGAAAGCCGTCACCCACCCAATGGGCATGCGGGGCGCGGTAGGTGCCGATGATCTTCTTCATGGGAAATCCTGAACGGTGGCGGGCTGGCTTTGCCCCTGATGGAGATCAGCTTAGGCCAGCGGCAATAGCACCGGTAGCTGCTGTGCGCTATCCTCAGTGTCCTATCGATAGGACGATGCCCCGATGCACCCCGACCTCAACGACCTCTTCTACTTTGCCCAGGTGGTGGACCATCAGGGCTTTGCGCCGGCAAGCCGTGCATTGGGCATCCCCAAGTCCAAGCTGAGCCGCCGCGTGGGCGAACTCGAAGAACGCCTGGGCACGCGCCTTATCCAGCGCTCGACGCGGCATTTCTCCGTGACCGAGATCGGGCAGAGCTACTACACGCACTGCAAGGCCATGCTGGTCGAGGCCGATGCCGCGCAGCAGGCCATCGACCTGACGCACTCGGAGCCCCAGGGCATCGTGCGGGTGACCTGCCCGGTGGCGCTGCTGCACGCGCGGATCGGCGCCATGATCGCTGAGTTCATGGCGGCCTGCCCAAAGGTCATCGTGCATCTCGAGGCCACCAACCGCCGCGTGGATGTGATTGCCGAGCGCATCGACGTGGCCATTCGGGTGCGGGTGCCGCCTTTGAGCGACAGCGACCTGGTGATGCGCACGCTGGCCACCCGCGCGTGGTGCCTGCTGGCCAGCCCCGCGCTGCTGGCGGGCCGCCCCATGCCCGCCGTGCCGGCCGACGTGGCCGAACTGCCCACGCTGGACTGGGGGCCGCCGCAACCCACGCATAGCTGGCGGCTGCAGGGGCCGGAGGGCGCCAGCGTGGAAATCCGCCACACCCCGCGCCTGGTCACCGACGACATGCTGGCCCTGCGCCTGGCCGCGCTGGCCGGGGTGGGCGCGGTGGCACTGCCGAGCATGGTGGTGGAGGATGAGCTGAAACAAGGCCGGCTGGTCATGCTGGTGCCAGACTGGCGGCCAAAGGCCGGCGTCATCCATGCCGTGTACCCCTCGCGCCGGGGCCTGCTGCCTGCGGTGCGTGCGCTGATCGACTTTCTCGCCCTGCGCTTCGAGGCGCTTGTGGAGGCGTAGGCAAAGCGCTGGCGGACAAGCCGGCACATCGCGAGCCACACCGCCCAACTCCGGCGCATGGGCGGCTTTACCGCTAACCTGGCGCCACAAGAAAAATCCCGCGGCCACGCAGCGCCGCGGGATCACCGTCGATGCCAGCGCGCCCTACGGCTTCGCTCGTCCAGAGTGTAGGCAAGGTGCTGAATGACGGCACCGATGGCACCATGGCGTCCTGGACGTCCCCGGCGCGAGGCAAGCGCAAGCCGATCGAAGGCCACCTGACGCCACTGCGCAGCAAGACTGGAAGCTGCCGCCGCTGACAGCCGCCACGGACTGACGGCCTCACAACCTCTCTGTTCATCGATGGACGCCTCACCATGCGGCTCCCCCAGGCTCTCCTCAGGTTCTCAATTCAACCAGAATCTGTTCAGCAAGGTAATCACAGGGCGGTCGCGCAGACCGGGAACTGCGCGCAAGGACGATTTCGAGTTCAGCCAGTGGTGGCAAACCGTCGCTCTGGGATAGCTGAACAAGATGCCCCGGTACGCTGCATCTTGCCAGGGGGGCGACCGCAAGCCCCGCTTCGACCATGCTGACAAGGCCCAGCAAGCTCGGGCTTTCGTAGGACATGCGGTATTTGATGTTCTCCCGCTGCAGCGCGCTGATGGCATTGGCGCGTGCCGTGCTGCCATGCGCGAATACAGCGATGGGCAGCGGGCGCTCGTTCCACACTTTCCGCACGGCCGACCCGACCCAGACCATCGGCTCGAACCGGATGAATTCACCGGCTATGCCCTTGGCTTTGGTCAGGCAGGCCAGGTCGAGTGTGTTGTCCTTGAGCAATGGCACAAGCGCACTGCTGGGCATGCCGATCACCCGGATTTCCACACGCGGGTGCGCCACCGCGAACTGTCTGAGGACCGACGGCAGCAACGATGAGGCGTAGTCGTCAGGCACGCCGATGGTGACGCGCCCCTTCATCTCCGGGCGCACGATCGACGCCCACGCCTCCTCCCGCATCGCGAGCATGCGGCGGCCGTAGTCCAGCAGCGTCTTTCCCTCGGCGGTAATCGTCACATGCCGCGTGGTCCGCACGAACAGCGGCTTCCCAAGCGACTCCTCAAGCGCCTTGATCTGCATGCTCACCGCCGACGCGGACCGGTGTACGGCCTCCGCCCCCCGGGCAAACGAGCCGGTGTCGGCGACCGCCACCACCATCTCAATGACGTCCAGATCGAGCTTTTTCATATTAATCAGAAAATCTGAACAAAAAATTCAGTTTAACCCGTTTTACTCGGGCATTCACCAAGTGGATACTGCAGTCGATGTCCACAGGGGAACCCCGAAAATGCACGGTATGGAATCGATCTACGGATTTTTAGCGGTGGGGGGCATGCTTGCCGTGACGCCGGGCCCAAACATGGTCTACGTGATGTCGCGCTCCATTGCGCAAGGACGCAAGGCCGGCCTCGTGTCCCTGGCTGGCGTCATGCTCGGATACCTTTTCTATATGTTTGGCGCGGCGTTTGGCATCACGGCATTTTTCCTGAGCGTGCCCTACGCCAGCAGCATCCTGGGCGCGGTGGGCGCCGCCTATCTGTTCTATCTGGCGTGGCAGGCCGTAAAGCCTGGTGGCCGCTCCCCGCTCGAAGTCCGCGACCTGCCGCACGAACGCCCCCGCCGGCTGTTCGCGATGGGCGCGACCACCAGCCTGTTGAATCCCAAGCTGGCGATGACCTTCCTGTCAGTCTTGCCGCAATTCATCAACTATCGGAACGGCAACGTCCTCGAGCAATCTCTCGTGCTCGGGTCCACATTGATTATCGCGTTCGCCACCGTCAATGGCGCCGTTGCAATCTGCTCCGGCAGCATGGCAACGCTGCTGTCCCGCCGGCCGGGACTCCTGCTAGCCCAGCGCTGGGCCATGGGCGCGGTTCTGCTTGTACTGGGCGCAAACATGATGATCGACGCCCGAAGGCTGGCGGGAATTGGCTGACTTTGGCGATTGCCTGCCACTACCAGCGCACCCGCCCCGCTGAAGACTGTCCGATAAGCCAGATTCCGAATGGGCGGTTTTGCCCACCGCCCCTGGCAGACCTCCGCGTCAGGTGTGCGCAAGCACGTTGATCAGTTTGCCAAATGGGTCGCGAACATAGAAGCGCCGTACGCCCCATGGCTCGTCGACCGGGCCGTACTCGATGGGAATCCCTGCCGACTTCACGCGCTCAAGTGCGGCGGCAATGTTGTCCACTTCGATCGAAAGATCCGGCGTTGGCGTGTCCGATCCTCCTTGTGAAGCGATACTGATCTGCGCTTTCATCGTTTCCGACGACCCGTACGTGGCAATCCAGCCATGATCCATCACCAGGTTGAGACCGAATACGCCCTCGTAGAAGTCCTTCGCATCGCCTACGGCTTGCGTGTTGATATTGGCAACGATTCGTTTGACTTTCATTGCGACCTCGATAGGCGTGTGGAGGGAAAGATGGCGGGACACTACCATACGGCTTCGGCCGCTCCCTCGCCCGGCAGCAGGTGCGCATGCTGGCAATCTTGGGCAACTGTTCCTGGCTGGCAGGCGACCTCTGCCTACGATCCGCTACAGTATCGAGACAGCCGGATGACACTGCTACAGATGAACCACCGCCCTCAACCGCATCGAGCACAAGACCTCCTCACTTCCTATTTCTGGAGCGGCGACGCCATCCGCAGCCGATGCGTCAGTGACATCGTGCTATCCGGCACGGTCGACGTGCCTGTGCCCCCTGCGCGTCTGCTTGCGGATTGGGCAAGGGAGATATCGTCCCGCCTGGTCCTGGAACCCGGGGATGTCGAGGCAATGCCCTTGGCGCGAGCGCGGGCGCGCTGGCCGGACTACGCACGCTGCGTGCAGGCGGTGTCCGATTGGGCGTGCGCGCTTGGACTGCCCGGGGTGCTTGCCGCCAGCGACGTGGCCCTCATGGCCTGCCGCGGGGCGCGGTACCACCATGATGGTGCGCAGTATGGCGGCGTCGCCTTTTGCAATCTCTTCCTGAGCGAGGACAGGGGTCAAGACTTGCATTTTCCCTCGCTGGGCCATCGGATCCCCCTGTCCCGGGGTACGGCTGTGATATTCGATACTTGCCAGCCTCATGGCGTGATTCAACGCCAGAGCAGCGGTTTTCACGCGACCGATTTCCCGCCCGACCAGGATTGCATCCAGCTATTCCTGACCTGGGAGCTTCCCATTGAAGATACCCATGTTGGGCACGCACTCCAGGTTGCCTTCGACACCACCCCTTCAACCTCTTTGCAACTGAATGAAGAGCAAGTCTGGCTGGACGGTGCAAGGGCCGCTGTGTGCCCGGATTCTGGCCGGTGGTGCCGGGCCGACTAATCGTCAGGGTCATGCGGCGGTTTTACCCTGACTGGGCGGACGGGTGCTGCCAGCAGCCGGAAGTCGTTCCAGATGCAAGGCGTACAGCCCGCATGGCCCCTTGGACCCTTGGATCCTGGGCCCCTCCTACTGCCTGCCAGACACAAGCCGCGCATTGCGCTCAGTCAGCGACTGGATCAGCCCCTCCACCCCGCCTTGCTGAATCCTGTCATTGAACTGCTGCCGGTAGGTTTGCACCAGCCAGGCGCCCAGCACGTTCAGGTCATACACGCGCCAGCCTTCCGGCGTCTTGTGCAGTCGGTAGTCGATCTGCACAGGCTGGCCGCTTTTCATATTGGTGGCGACCGTGCGCACCACCACGTCCGTCTCGGTCGGCTCGATGCGCGACGGCGGATACTCGATCTGCTGGTCCGGGCGGAGTTGCGCGATAGCACCGGCATAGGTGTGGATCAGCAGCAGCTTGAACTGCTCCACCACTTGTTGCTGCTGCGCCGGCGTTGCGGTGCGCCAGTAACGGCCCATGGCGAGCTGCGTGGTGCGGTTCAGGTCGGTGTACGGAAGGATGTCCTTGTTCACGATCGCCGTGATGCGCTGGATATCTCCTGGCGCGACCGCGCGGGCGCGCACCTCACGCAGCAACTGCTGCGTCACGGTCTGGATCAGCGCCTGCGGCTTCGACTGGTCATCGACCTGGGCGCAGGCCGCGCTGCCAAAGGCAAGCAATGCCGAAACAAGGGGAATCAGGAATACGTTCCTCATCGGCGGGGGTCCTGTCTGAATGTGTAGCCCGCATGTTAAAACAAAGCGCGCTGCGCTACATCCAGTCACCCGCAGAACCACCTGCACGCTCCAGCATCGTCCGTGCCCCCTTCAATATCTCCCTGGCCACATCCTGGTTGGCCACCGTGCGCGCCAGCATCAGCGCCCCGACGCACTGGGACATGACGCCCCAGGCCGCCTCCCCGCTCCCCAGCCTTACCGCCAGCTCCAGCTGCATGGCTACCATGCCGTCCTCGCAGGCCTGGCGCGTGTCCGCATCGGCGCGGGCGATCTCCGCGCCCAGGCTGGGCAACGGGCAGCCCGTCTCCGGATGCCGCACATGGCCCATGGTGAGGTAGCAATCCAGCATCCTTGCCAGCCAGGCGCCATCGCCTGCCTCCCCGTCAGGCAGCAGCAGCTCCCGGCTGCGCTGCAGCTCGCGCTCGATCACTTCGCGCAGCAATGCCTGCTTGGAATCGAAATGGCTGTAGAACGCCCCGCCGGTCAGGCCGGCGGCGCCCATCAGCTGGTCAACACCCGTCGACGCAAAGCCCTCGCGCTTGACCAGCGCGCCGCTGGCCTCCAGCACCCGCTCGCGGGTGGCTGCTTTGTGAGTTGCGGAATAACGCATTGCAGTTCCTGAGATTGTCCTGGGGCAGATGCCGCTTGACGCGACCCGCATTCATACCATAACGTTCGTTTACTAAACGATCGTTTATCTTATGCCGGATCCGCTTTCGATGGAAGCGGCCAGCGTGGGCACGAACGCAGAGAGCCCGCCCGGCCATTGCCGGCGGATAATTCCAAGACTGGAGACAAGTCATGTCCAACAAGAAAGCCATCCTTGTGGTGGGTGCCGGCGACGCCACTGGCGGCGCCATTGCGCGCCGCTTTGCCCGTGAGGGCTATATCGCCTGCGTGACGCGCCGCAGTGCCGACAAGCTCACGCCGCTGGTCGAGCAGATCCGCGCCGAGGGCGGCGAAGCCTACGGCTTTGCCTGCGATGCCCGCAAGGAGGACGAGACGGTGGCGCTGATCGAGCGCATCGAGCGCGAGATCGCGCCGCTGGAGGTGGCGATCTTCAATATCGGCGCCAATGTGCGGTTTTCCGTGCTGGAAACCACATCCCGCGTGTACTTCAAGGTCTGGGAGATGGCCTGCTTCGGCGGCTTCCTGATGGGGCGCGAGGCTGCCCGCGTGATGCTGCCGCGCGGGCATGGCTCGATTTTCTTCACTGGTGCAACCGCCAGCCTGCGCGGGCGCGATGGCATGAGCGCCTTTGCGGGCGCCAAGCATGCCCTGCGCGCGCTAGCCCAGAGCATGGCGCGAGAGCTGGGGCCGAAGAATATCCATGTGGCGCACCTGGTGGTGGACGCTGCCATCGACACCGACTTCATCCGCTCGAACTTCCCCGACCGCTACGCCACCAAGCAGGACGACGGCATCGTCAATCCGGAGCATATCGCCGACACCTACTGGATGCTGCACCAGCAGCCGCGCGACGCGTGGACGCACGAGCTGGATATCCGTCCGTGGATCGAGCCGTGGTAAGCCCTGCCGGCCAAAGCCTCAAAGCCATGAAAGGCATGAAAACCAACAAAGACAAAGCACCACAACAAGCGGAGACGACGACATGAGCAAGCAAGTTGAATTTTATTTCGACTTCGGCAGCCCGTATTCCTACCTGGCCTACAAGGAATTGCCGCGCGTGGCACAGCGCACCGGCGCGCAGATCGTATGGCGGCCCATCCTGCTGGGCGGCGTGTTCAAGGCCACCGGCAACCACAGCCCCGCGGAGATCCCCGCCAAGGGCCGCTGGTCGAAAACCGACACCGCGCGCTGGTCGCGCCGGTACGGTGCCAACCTGCAGCAGAATCCGCATTTCCCGGTCAACACGCTGGCGCTGATGCGCGCCGCGGTCGGCTTCCAGTTGCAGGACGAGGCCGCCTTCCACCGTTATGTGGAGACGATCTTTGCCGCCATGTGGGAGCAGCAACGTAACCTGAACGACCCCGCCGAGATCGGCGCCGCGCTCACAGCCGCCGGGTTCGACGCGCGCCAGGTGCTGGGGATGATCGATGACCCGGTGGTGAAGGAGGCGCTGAAGCAGGCCACCGAGGCCGCGGTGGCACGCGGCGTGTTCGGTGCCCCAAGCTTCTTCGTCGGCGACGAATTGTTCTGGGGCAATGACCGCCTGCTGTTTGTCGAGGAAGCGCTGGCCGCATAGCCGGCGCTATCCTCGAGCGCGCGCGCCGTCAGAACGCCGGCAGGATCGCGCCCTTGAACTGCGTGGCCAGGAAGTCGCGCACTTCCTGCGACTGGTAGGCTGCCACCAGCGGCTTGACCCACGGCTTGTCCTTGTCCTGCGTGCGCACCGCGATCAGGTTGGCGTACGGGCCGCGCAGGTCTTCGGTGGCAATCGCATCCTTGGTTGGGCTGAGGCCGGCCTTGACCGCGTAGTCGGTATTGATGGAAGCCACGGCCAGGTCATCGAGCGAGCGCGGCAGGATGGCCGAGTCCAGCTCCACGAGCTTCAGCTTGCGGGGATTGGCCTTGATATCGAGCGGCGTGGCGTTCTTGCCGTTCGTGCCGGCGCCATCGCGCAGCGTGACCAGACCCTCTTTCTGCAACAGCAGCAGCGCGCGGTTGCCATTGGAGGGATCGTTCTGGATGCCCACCTTGGCGCCGTCCGGCAGTGCCTTCAGCGACTTGAGCTTCTTCGAATAAAAGCCCATCGGCGCCACGTATGTCAGCCCGACATTGGCGATCTTGTAGTGCCGCGCCGCGATCTGGCTGTCGAGAAAGGGCTGGTGCTGGAAGCTGTTGGCGTCCAGGTCCCCGGCATCCAGCGCGGCATTCGGCTGCGCATAGTCGTTGAACTCGATGATCTTCACGTCCAGGCCACTGCGCTTGGCCACGGTCCGCACGACCTCCCAGATCTGCGCGTCGGGGCCGCTCATGGTGCCAAGGCGCACCACCTGGTCGGCGGCGTGCGCGGCCGGCAGCACAATCATGGCGGCGGCCAGGGCGATGGATTTGAATAGACTACGGCGTTGCATGCAGGCTCCACACTCAGGGTTGCGGCTCTTCGCGCGCCACGCCGATGCGCGGCGGCGCGCAAGCTGGCCGCTGTTATCAAGGCGCGACCGGCACTTGTGATGCCGGCTCGCTGGAGCGATGTTAGCGCCGCGGCCATGGGCATGGAATGAAGGTGTTCGCCTATCGATATGCGTGGCGTGTGCGGCGCGGACACGCTCGGCTGCGGGTAGAATCGCGCTCCAGTTTCCAGCAGATGTCCAGCCAGCCATGACGCAAACCCAGCCAGCATTGCCCACCTGCGAGATTCTCTTTGCCTTCACCGCAGGCGCGGGCACGGTGCTGGAAATCAAGCGCCTCGGCTTGCCCGCCGACGCGCCGCGCTCGCGCAAATACCAGTGGCTGTGGATAGCCTCGGGCAATGGCCCGCGGCAAGCGCTGCCCTTGCAGTTTGTGTCGATGAGCCAGGGAGATTGCCAGGAGCGCGTGTTTGCCGAAGGCACGTTGCGTTTTGGCGAGCAGGATGCGGCAATGACGCTGCGCGACAGACAGACGCTGCATCTGCGGGCGTGCGCGGCGGATGCGGTCCCGCCCGATGTGGCGGCGCTGGTGGCGCGCTATTTGGCTGCGGATTGAGCCAACCTCGATTGAGCCAACCTCACTCGCCCAGGAACTCCGCCACCACTTCCAGCCCCTCCACATGATCCGCCACCACCTTGGCGATCACGGCGATGGGAATCGCCAGCAGCACGCCCCAGGCGCCCCATAGCCAGGTGAAGAGCAGCAGCACGACGAACACCGCGACGGCGTTCATCTTGGCCATGCGCCCCGTCATCCAGGTGGTCACCAGCGCGCCGATCAGCGTGGCGACCAGCAGCGAGCCGCCTGCCGCCATTGCCGTCAGTGCGAAGTCGCCCGACTGCATGAAGGCGGCAAGCCCGATGCAAACCGCAATAAGCACCGCACCGAAGTAAGGCACCAGGTGCAACGCCGCGGCGGCCAGCGCCCACGTGCCGGCATTCTCTACGTGCAGCCATTTCAGCAGGAACCAGGTCAGCACACCCACCATGGCGTTGGTGACCAGCAGCATCACCATATAGCGCTGGATCTGCCGGTTGATCTCGTCGAGCATGTGCACGCTGATCTTCTTTTGCGACAGCGTGGTACCCGCCATCTTGATGAACTTGCGCTTGAACATGTCGCCGGACACCAGCATGAAGAAGGCGAGGAACAACACCACCGCGGCCTGCCCGGCGACGGTGAAGACGCCAACCGAACCTGCCAGCAGGATATTGTTGAGCGAATCCCCGGCGCGCTCCACCACGATCGGCGAGCCACGCACGGGTGGCCCTTGCCCGGTACCGCCCAGCACCGTGGCCGCCCGCCGGATCTTTTGCACCATCGAGTCGTCTCCGCTGAGCAAGGCGCCCACGGAGCGCGACAGCTTGGTGGCCACTTCCGGCAAACGGTCGATCAGGCTGGCAACCTGATCCTGCAGCAGGTACGCGCTGCAGACCACGCTGGCCAGCAGCGCCAGCAGCACCAGCGAGGCGCCGAGCACACGCGGGATGCGCCGTCCGCACAGCACGGTGACCAGCGGATCGAGCATGTAGGCGACAACCACTGCCAGCACCACGGGGATCACGAAAGCGCTAGCCAGGTGCAGCGTGTAGAGCGACGCAAGCACCGCGAGCATGGTCAGTGCCAGTTCACCGCGCCTGGCCGGAACGGGAGGGGTTGCGGCCACGGCAGGCTGGGCCGCCGATGCGCCCGCATCTGCAGCCTCAGGCGGCGCCGGCGGCTGGCTGGCTGCAGGAGCCAGCCAGCCATCACCGGCGCCGCCACGGACATCCGCGGAGACAGACGACTGGCTGGCCGCAGCGGGGCCGGCGTTCAGATCAGCCATGGGATTGCGGTTCCTGTCGTGATGGTCGCGTACGTGCCACGTGAATGCCGGCAATGCAATTGGCATTGCGCGCAGCGCGCGGCATGCTTCATCCAAGCATAGTCTCGCCTGCCGGCGTTTCTGTCGGAGAATGACGCAAGCCTGTGTAGGACAACCACGGCTTGCCGTGCGGCGCGCGATGCACCACATTGAGAGAACACGGATGCGCCGCGAAAGAAGCCTCCCTGCCAGACATAGCAGACCTCCCGACCCGGCATCCCAACCCGCAATGCGCCGTGGCCTGCGCTTTCTTTTGCCGTCCCTGCTGTCCCTGCCATGTCGAACTGACCCATCCTCTGCCATGCAGATACTCGACGCGCGCGCCCGGCTGGTGCTGAAGCACCCGTGGCGCTTCGTACTGCGCACCCTCCGGCAATTCCGGGCCAACCAGGGCTTGCTGCTCGCGGGCGCGGTGGCGTACTACGCCCTGCTGTCGATCGTGCCCTTGCTGATCCTGATGGTGATCGCGCTGTCCCATGTGATCGAGCCGGCATCGCTGCTGGCCACCTTGTCGCGCTACCTGGAATGGTTGCTGCCGGGGCAATCCCGCGCGCTGGTGGGCGAGCTGGCCAGCTTCCTGGCGAACCGCGGGGTGATCGGCTGGGTGCTGCTGGCGAGCATGATCTTTTTCAGCTCGCTGGCGTTCACGGTGCTGGAGAACGCCATGTCGGTGATCTTTGTGCACCGGGTGGCCATCCGCCGCCGCCACTTCCTGGTGTCGGCGGTGCTGCCTTACTGCTACATCATCGTGCTCAGCATCGGCCTGTTGCTGGTGACGGTGGTCGCGGGCAGCCTGCAGGCGCTAGGCGCGCGGCATGTGGAAGTGTTGGGCCACGACCTGTCGCTGGACCGGGTCTCCGGCACCCTGCTCTACCTGCTCGGGCTGGCGGGGGAGATCCTGCTGCTGGCCTCCATCTACCTGGTGATGCCGGTAGGCCGCTTGTCCGTGCGCCATGCGCTGATCGGCGCGGTGAGCGCCGCGCTGCTGTGGGAGATCTCGCGCCACGTGCTGGTCTGGTACTTCGCCACGCTGTCGCAGGTGAGCGTGGTGTACGGCTCGCTCGCCACGGCGATTGTCGTGCTGCTGAGCCTGGAAATCGCCGCCACCTTGCTGCTGCTCGGGGCGCAGGTGATCGCGGAGTTCGAGCGCGGCGGCCTCGATGCGCCAGTGCAGGCGGAGGCAGAGACCGAAACCTTTCATACCTGAGCCGCTGCCCACGCGGGCCCAGGGCTCACGCCAATCAGTGCAACGTCCCCAGCAGCTTCGGCAGCGAGGCCGACAGCAGCGCCACGCCCGATGCGGTCAGCAGGCTCAGCACGATCCTGCGAAATGCGAGCTCGCTGATGCCGATGTACAGCCGCGCGCCAAGGATGCTGGGCACCAGCATGGCCGGCCCCACCACCAGGAACATGGGCAGCATGTCGCGCGTGACGATGCCGGTGCCGACATAGGTCGCCATGGTCACCGCCAGCGTGGCCAGGTTGAAGTTCTGGATGATGGCGCGCTGCTCGTCCTTGGCCAGCCCGCGCAGGGTGCACCACAGCGTGGGAATGACGCCGGTAAAGCCGCCGATGCCGCCCATGATGCCACCGGCCGCGCCGATCACGCCATCGGCCACCCGCCCGCCGGCCCGGATGTGGGGCAGTTGCCTGGACATCAGCATGAGCGGACACCAGATGACCAGCAGCCCGCCCAGGCAAGCCTTGAACACGCTGGGATTGAGTGCCGGCAAGATCGCCACGCCAATGGGAATGCCCAGGATGCCGCCGGCCACGAAGGGCAGCAACTGCCGGGGCGAGAAGCTGCGCCGCACCGTCACCGCCGCCACCACCTGCCCGGTCAGCGAGCCGAACACCGCCATCGTCGCGGCCAGGCGCGGCTCCACGGTCCAGACCCAGAAGGACATGGCCACCATGCCGAAGGCAAACCCGGACAAGCCTTGCACGAAGCCGGCCACGACGGCGCCCAGCGCCAGGATCAGGACAGGAAATTCCATCGGTAACTCGAATACCCGAAAGCCAGGAAGCCAGGAAGCCGGAGAGCCGCGCCATGCGGCACGAAAGCCGCAAACTATGCCGGGGATCGAACGCTTTGTCACCCACCGGTGGCCTTCGCGCCGCGTGCCTGCACGTCGAGCACCTTGGCCCGCGCCGCATCGAAGCGTGCACCCTCGGCAGCCAGCCAATCCTCCACCATGGCGATAGGCGGTGTCTGCCCGTGCGCGCAGACGAAGAAGTAAGACGCCTGCGAGCGCGCATGGATGCCGAACAGGTCGACCAGGCGGCCAGCCTCGATGTCTTCCAGCACCAGCGCCGAGCGCCCCATTGCGATGCCCTGCCCGGCCAGCGCCGCACCCACGGCCAGCTGCGACAGGTTGAAGCGCTGGCCCGCGTCCAGTTCGCCCACCTCCGCCTCCACCCCTGCCACCTGCAGCCAGTGGCGCCATTCCTCGAAGGCTTGCGCGCCGTCCCATGGGCTCACGTCGTGCAGCAGCCAGGCGCCCCTCAGGTCCTGCGGCCTGCGCAGCTCGGGATGCGCGGCCAGGAAGGCGGGGCTTGCCACCGGCAGCAGCCATTCGTCGAGAAACAGCCGGGCCTTGAGGTCGTCGTAGCCACCCAGGTCGAAGCGCACGGCGGCATCGATGCCATCGCGCACCATCCGGGTGCGGTCCAGTGCGTGGAACTCGCCGTAGACGCGCAGGCCCACCTCGGGGTGATCACGGAAAAAGTCGCCCAGCCGCGGGGTCAGCCAGCGCATGGCGAACGACGGTGCGCAGCTCAGCGCAATAGGGCCGGCCTCGCGCGGCTTGCGTAGCTGGGTAAGCGTGCCTTCGATGGCCTGGAAGGACTCGCGCAGCACAAAGCGCAACCGCTCGCCTTCGGGCGTCAGCACCAGCGCGCGCGGCGTGCGCAGGAACAAGGGCCGGTCCAGCCACTGCTCCAGCTGCTTCACCTGCTGGCTGACCGCGCCCTGCGTCACGCACAGTTCCGTAGCGGCGTGGGTGAAGTTGCAATGACGCGCCGACGCCTCGAAGCAGCGCAGCCAGCTCAGCAACGAGGACGATAACAAGGTGCTCATAAGCGGCCGCCGATACGCATGCCCGCCCTCAGACTTCCATTAGCCAAACTAATGCCTCGCTAAATATAAATGGATTGCCAGCGGATCCGCGCAGGCCAACAATGAAGTCACCCAGGAACCCGCAGCAGCCTATCCCTTGCCGATGAACCAGTCTTTAGCCACGAACCCATCAATCGCAACCGGCCCGGACAATGCCGCAGCGCTGCGCGCCAGCCTGGCCGCCGCCACGCCGTTGCTCTGGTGCAATCCGGCGCGCGCCGGGACGCCGCCGCCCGTCCAGGCCGCCGGCGAACACAGCATTAGTCTAGCTGATGTCGAGGCCGCACAGGCGCGCTTTGCCCGCTTTGCCCCGCTGCTGCCGGCGCTGTTTCCCGAGCTGGCTGACACCCATGGCGTCATCGAGTCGCCCCTGGTGGCCGTGCCGTCGATGCAGGCGGCCCTCGGGCTGCCGCTCAGCCAGGGCCGGCTCTGGGTCAAGGCGGATCACAGCCTGCCGGTGGCGGGCTCCATCAAGGCGCGCGGCGGCATCCACGAAGTGCTGGAATTTGCCGAGAACCTGGCGCTGCGCCATGGCCTGCTTGGCCCTGGCCGCAACGGGCCGGAACATTACCTGGCCCTGAGGGCGCCCGCGGCGCGCGCCTTGTTCGGCCGCTACCAGGTGGCGGTGGGTTCCACCGGCAACCTTGGCCTGAGCATTGGCGTGATGGCCTCGGCGCTGGGTTTTCGCGCGGCCGTGCATATGTCGTCAGATGCAAAGGCATGGAAGAAGACGCGGCTGCGCGACCGTGGCGTGGAAGTCGTGGAGCACGCTGGCGACTACGAGGACGCCGTCGCCGCCGGCCGCCGCCAGGCGCAGCAGGACGAGTTCACCTACTTCGTGGACGACGAGCGCTCGCTGTCGCTGCTGCTCGGCTACAGCGCCGCGGCGCTGCACCTGCGCCAGCAACTCGCCGCGCATGCGATCCGCGTCGATGCCGGGCACCCGCTCTTCGTTTACCTGCCTTGCGGCGTGGGCGGCGCGCCGGCCGGCATCACCTTCGGCATGCGGCAGCTGTTTGGGCCGCACGTGCACTGCGTGTTTGCCGAGCCGACCCAGTCGCCCTGCTTCCTGGTGCAGATGATGGCAGGCGCAGGCAATCCGTCCGTCTATGACTTTGGCCTGAGCAACCACACGCAGGCCGACGGCCTAGCCGTGCCGCGCGCCTCCGAGCTGGCCGCTGCCGTCATGCGCCCGCTGCTGTCCGGCGTGTACACGGTGGCGGACGATACCCTGTTCGAACACCTGGCCCTGGCATGGCGCACGCAAGGGCTGCGCATCGAGCCCTCGGCGGCGGCAGGCTTCAGCGGGCCGCGCATGCTGTGCGAGAGCGCGGCGGGGCGCGACTACCTGGCCCGGCACCAGCTCGACGCCACGATGCCGCAAGCCACGCATCTGGTGTGGACCACCGGCGGGCTGTTCGTGCCGCAAGCGGAGTACCAAGGCTTCCTGGACCAGGCGGCCGCGCTCGCGGCCTGAGCCGCCCCCCGCCATCATCCATCCCCCCATCGTCGCACGCAGGAGAGTCAGCATGAAACCCGTCCATACCTTCAAGCTTGCATGCCTGGCCGCCTGTTGCCTGGCGGCGCCCGCCGGCAGCGCGCTGGCCCAGGCCTACCCCACGCATCCGATCCAGATGGTGATCCCCTACCCGCCCGGCGGCGCCACCGATGTGATCGGCCGGTTGCTGGCCAAGAAGCTCGGCGACCACCTGGGCCAGACCGTGGTGATCGACAACCGGCCGGGCGCCGGCACCATCGTTGGCGCCGGCCTGGTGGCCAAGGCCGCGCCGGATGGCTACACGCTGCTGGTCAGCTCGGGCACCACATTCACGGTCAATCCGGCCATCCATCCCAAGCTGCCCTACGACCCGCTCAAAAGCTTCGAGCCGATCGGGCTGACCGGGCGCACCGGCCTGATCCTGCTGGCCAACCGCAATGTGCCGGTCAACAACCTCAAGCAGCTCGCGGCGGCGGTGAAGGCCGCGCCCGGAAAATTCTCCTACGGCTCGTTCGGCACGGGCACCACCGCGCAGTTCGCCGGCGAAATGCTGCTGAACGATCTTGGCATCAAGATGCTGCACGTGCCCTACCGTGGCAGCTCACCGGCCATGACCGACCTGATCGGCGGCCAGATCCCATTCTCGGTGGATACCGTCTCGGCCGCCGTGCCGCAGATCCGCGCCGGCAAGGTCAAGGCCATTGCGGTCACCACCGCCAAGCGCTCATCCCTGCTGCCCGACGTGCCCACCGTGGCGGAAAGCGGATACCCGGGTACCGACATGGATACCTGGCTGGCCGTGGTGGCGCCGCGTGGCCTGGCGCCCGAGGTGAAGGCGAAACTGGAGAAGGCGCTGGCCGAGACCATGGCCGACCCGGACACGCGCAGGAAGCTGCTGGACAATGGCTTCGAGCCATCCTATGGCACGGGCGCGGAGGTGACCGCGCTGATCACCAAAGAACTGCCGCGCATGCGCGCCATTGCGCAGCGTGCCAATATCACGGCGGACTGAGCGTACGCAAATGGCCCATGGCGGGCTTGGTTTGACAGCACCCGCCTCCAGCCCACATCATCGCAAGCACCGCCGCCCCCGAGGCGGCGCCATGCCCTCCGGAAGGATCCGAGGCAGCCCCCGGAAAGCCCAAAGCAGCCCAGAACAGCCCATCCCAGCCCGACATATGACGCTCCCAGATTCCAGTTCAGCCACCCTGCAGCTCGGCGCCTGCGCCGTCCCCGGCCAGCCCGCCGCCGCCATTGACACGCCGGCGCTGATGCTCGACCTCGATGCCTTCGAGCGCAACCTGGCGCAGATGCAGCAAGCCGCCGACCGCGCAGGCGTGCAGCTGCGCCCGCATGCCAAGGCGCACAAATGCCCGGAGATTGCGCTGGCGCAGATCGCGCGCGGCGCGGTTGGCATCTGCTGCCAGAAGGTCAGCGAGGCGCTGCCGTTCGTGCAGGCCGGGGTCAGGGACATCCATATCAGCAACGAGATTGCCGGGGCGTCCAAGGCCGCGCTGCTGGCCCGCCTGGCGCTGCATGCACGGATGAGCGTCTGCGTGGATGATGCGCGCCAGGTCGCCGCGCTGGCGCAGGCCGCCGCGCAGGCCGGCAGCCGCATCGGGGTGTTCGTCGAGATCGACGTGGGCCAGGGACGCTGCGGCGTGGCCGACGCGCCCGCCGCGCTGCGCCTCGTTCAAGCTATCGGTGCGCACCCGCAACTAGCGTTCCGCGGCTTGCAGGCGTATCACGGCGGCATCCAGCATGTGCGCGACTTTGCTGCGCGCCGGCAGGCTGCGGCCGATGCCGCGGCGCGTACCGCCGCCATCGTCGCCGAACTGGCCGAGGCCGGCGTGGCGTGCGCCACGGTGACGGGCGGTGGCAGCGGCAGCGTGGAGTTCGACCTGCACAGCGGCGTCTATACCGAAATCCAGCCCGGCTCCTATGTCTTCATGGACGCCGATTACGGCCGCAACGACTACAGCGGCGCGCTGCGTTTCGAGCACAGCCTGTTTATCGCCACCACCGTGATGAGCGTGGCCGCGGCAACGCGGCCCTCGCCGCGCGTTGTGCTGGACGCGGGCCTGAAATCGATGGCGGTGGATTCGGGCCTGCCGTTGGTGTGGGGCGCCAATGGCCAGGACCACGCGCTGGCCTATGTGGCGGCCAACGACGAACACGGCATTGTCGAGCCCGTGCCCGGCACCAACGCGGCGGGCCTGCCGGGCCTCGGCAGCCAGGTGCTGCTGGTGCCTGGCCATTGCGACCCCACCCTCAATCTGTACGACGAGATCGTTGGCGTGCGCGGGCAGGCCGTGGCCTGCTTGTGGCCTGTGCCGGCGCGCGGGCTGAGCCGCTAGCGCGATCCGGATGCCATGGCGCCCCGCCTGCCATGCCGGCGCGGCGCTTCACCCTACCTGCCAGAGAGTCCACCATGACCCAGACCGATAACCTGCTTGCCCAATCCGCCGTAGCGCTGCGCCGCCTGATCGGCAACAAGGAGATCTCTCCCGTTGAACTGCTTGAGGCGTGCATCGCCCGCATCGAGGCGGTCAATCCCTTTATCAACGCCGTCACCGCCACCTGCTACGAGCGCGCCCGCGAAGAAGCCCGCGTGGCCGAGCGCGCCGTGCTCGACGGCGCGCCGCTGGGCTTGCTGCATGGCCTGCCGCTGGGCGTGAAGGACCTGGAGGCCACGGCCGGCCTGCTCACCACCTATGGCTCGCCGCTGTACCGCGACAATGTGCCCAGCGCCGACAACGTGCTGGTAGCCCGGCTGCGCGCGGCCGGCGCCATCGTCACCGGCAAGACCAACATCCCGGAGATGGGCGCGGGCGCCAATTCGCGCAACGCGGTGTGGGGCGCCACCGGCAACCCCTTCAACCCCAACCTGAATGCAGGGGGATCCTCGGGCGGCTCCGCTGCCGCGCTGGCGACCGACATGCTGCCGGTCTGCACCGGCTCGGACACCGGCGGTTCACTGCGCATCCCCGCCGCCAAATGCGGCGTGGTGGGCTTCCGCCCATCGCCAGGCGTGGTGCCGAGCTCGCGCAAGCTGCTGGGCTGGACGCCCATCTCCGTAGTCGGCCCGATGGGCCGCACCGTGGCCGATGCCTGCCTGCAGCTGGCGGCCTCGGCCGGCGTCTCGGCCAGCGACCCGCTCACCTATGCGCTCGACCCGATGTCGTTCCTGCTGCCCGCCAATGTCGACCTGGGCTCGCTGCGGGTGGGCTGGACCGAGGATTTCGGCGTGTGCGCGGTCGACAACCAGATCCGGCAAGTCTTTCGCGACAAGATCGCCGCCATGCGGCACCTGTTCCGCAGTTGCGACGAGATCCAGTTCGACCTGGGCGAGGCGCACCGCTGCTTCGACGTGCTGCGCGCCGAGAGCTTTGTCGCCGGCATGCACGAGGCCTATCAGCGCGATCCGCAGAGCCTGGGCCCGAACACGCGCGCCAACTATGAGATGGGCGCGGCCATGTCGCTGGTCGACAGCGCCTGGGCGCAAGCCGAGCAGACCCGCATCCTGGGCCGCTTCCAGGCCGCCTTTGAAGACTACGACGTGATCCTGTCGCCAACCACGCCGGTGTCGCCGTTCCCGTGGACCAACCTCTACGCGGAGACCATCAACGGCGAAAAGCAGGAGAACTATTACCGCTGGCTGGCCCCTACCTATGTGGTCACGCTCACCACCCACCCCGCCATCAGCCTGCCCTGCGGCCTGGACCATGCCGGCATGCCGTTCGGGCTGCAGGTGGTGGGCCGCTTCCGCGCCGATCACCATACGCTGGGCGTGGCGCATGCCATGGAGCAAGCCTTTGCGGGGTCGGAGGCACTGCGCCGTCCGCTGCCGCGGCTGGACCAGTTGCGCGCGGCGCAGCCCGGGCTGAAGTCGATCGTCACCGCGCCGCCGGTGCTGGATGGCTCGCCGGGCGGTGCCGCTTCGGTCTCGGCCGTCTAGCAGGCTGTTGAATTTGGCCCCCGGGTAAACGGGGGATTTGGCGCGCTTTAGTGTGGAGCGATGGATGCCCCAGGTCTCGTAGACCTGCGAAAGAGGACTGCCGCTTACATAAGCCTGAATCGCGTCGCGGCACTGTCCAAGCGTGGTCCGCGCTCCGCTCGTAAGGCCACGCTCGTCCAGTTGGCGATGCGTTCCCGCTCCTTCACTGCATGTCTGGATCGAGATGCGCATGGGGGCTCTGGGAAGTGTCAGTAGACAATACCCCCCTTTTCTGACGGATTTGCCCCCCCCCGGATTTGGCCACTCCCCCGGCGATCGCCAGCCCGATTCAGGCGATTTCGCCAGCGCTGCCCGCCTTCTCGCGCAGTACCTCCATGAATGCCTGCGCGGCGGGGGTCGGCGCCTCGCCCAGGCGCGTGATCAAACCGTAGTCGGGCATGCGGTCCGGCAGCTCGATGGGGATCCGGGCCAGCAGGCCCCTGTTCACGTACTTCTCCACCAGGGCGGCTGGTTGCAGCGACAGCATGTCCGTGCTCTGCATCAGTTCCAGGGCGAACAGGAAAGAGGGAGTCTCGACCACGCCGGACGTGAGTGCGAGCCCGGTGCGGCCGAAGATATCGTCAGACACTTTGCGCACGGCCGTGGAGCGCGGGTAGAGAATCCAGGGCCAGTGGGCCAGCTTGGTCAGATCGAGGTCGTGCGCCCCGCGCAAAGGGTGATCGAGCCCGGCCACCACCTGCAGCGGTTCGCTGGACAGGCGCTCGTATTGGAACTGGGCCCTGTGCGCCTCGTCTGTGAAGCGCCCGATCATCAGGTCGATCTTGCGCTCGGCCAGCCAGATCACCAGCTGGTCGCTGCTTTGCTCCAGGATCCTGAGCACCAGCAGTGGACGCCGGCGCTGGATCTCCGCCACCGTGGCCATCAGCAGGTGCGCGGCCGAGCCCGTGATCGCGCCAATGGACAGGTGGCCATGCCCCCCTTGCTTGAGTGCGTTGAATTCATCCACGAACTTGCGATGCCCGGCCAGCACGGCGTCGGCATAGCGCAGCATGAACAGGCCCAGCTCGTTGGGCAGCATGCCGCGTGACAGGCGCTCGAACAGGCGTGCCTCCAGGATTTCCTCGATATCCATCAGGATCTTGGTGGCCGCCGGTTGCGTGATGTGCATCTGCTCGGCGGTAAGCCTCAGGTTGAGGGTGTGGCCGAGGATGTCAAGGAACTGGAGATGTCGGAATCGCAGCCGCCCGCAGGCCTGCGCCATGGACAGGGGTTTACCCGAGAAAAATTCTGAGCTCATAAGCATTTGGAATGGATCCTAGCAAAAAATTCAGTGGACCGGTACAGGTGCCAGACCTAACCTCTCACCTGCGTCGAGACGGCCCTGAAGAGGTCTAGCGTGGCGCCGATGACGCAGAACCGTCGCGACAAAATCATTCCATTGGAGACATTGATGAAGTTGAAATCCCTCGCCATGGCCGCCACGGCGCTGGCCATGCTTGCCGGCCCGGTGTCTGCGCAAATCAAGGAACGCGTGTTCAAGGTCGGTGTCGGCCTGAGCGAAGACCATCCTCAGGCCATGGCCGTCAAGCATTTCTCCGAACAACTCGCGGCCCGCAGCGGCGGCAAGCTGGTCGCCAAGCTGTATGCCAGCGGCTCGCTGGGCAATGACGTGAGCATGACCTCGGCGCTGCGCGGCGGCACCCTGGAGATGACGGTCCCCGACACCTCCACGTTGATGTCGCTGATCAAGCCCTTTGGCGTACTCAACCTGCCGCTGACCTTCAATAACGAGCAGGAAGCCGATGCCGTGCTGGATGGCCCCTTTGGCCAGAAGCTGCTCGCCAAGCTGCCCGAGAAGGGTCTCATCGGCCTGGGCTACTGGGAGAACGGCTTTCGCCACGTCACCAACTCGCGTCGCCCTATCAACCGGGCCGACGACCTCGGCGGGCTCAAGCTGCGCGTGATCCAGAGCCCGCTGTTCCTGGAT
>NZ_JBFTSF010000078.1:0-43480 GCF_056399905.1 Cupriavidus sp. 01L46 | reverse complement strand
GCACAAATGACCGCGCCGCGCTTACCCGTGCGGCGCGGGCTTGGTAGCCCGTTTCCGCAGTCGTCTGACCAGCCGTGCTTCAGGGGCGCTTTGTACGCGAGGTTTCGTGTGCTATTGCGCTGTTGCCGTGCCGGAACCAGGCCACCCCGAAAACCGGCTTTTATAGCGGCGGCACGCCGATCCGTGCCGCCTGCCTTCAAATTTGCGGCTCAACAGAACGAGCCGAACCAGCTCCGGGGATCAATATGCCAGCCTATAAGCGCGTCCTACTGAAATTGTCCGGCGAAGCCCTGATGGGCGATGATGCCTTCGGCATCAACCGCTCCACCATCGAAAGCATGGTCAATGACATCGCCGAGATCGTAAGGCTGGGCGTCCAGGTCGCGGTGGTGATTGGCGGCGGCAATATTTTCCGCGGCGTGGCCGGCGGGGCAGCGGGCATGGACCGCGCCACGGCCGACTACATGGGCATGCTGGCCACCATGATGAATGCGCTGGCCCTGCAGGACGCCATGCGCCACGCCGACATCGTGGGCCGCGTGCAGTCGGCGCTGCGCATGGACCAGGTGGTCGAGCCTTACATCCGCCCGCGCGCCATCCGCCAGCTGGAGGAGGGCAAGGTGGTGATCTTCGCCGCCGGCACCGGCAACCCGTTCTTCACCACCGATACCGCGGCGGCCCTGCGCGGCGCGGAAATCGGTGCGGAGATCGTGCTCAAGGCGACCAAGGTGGACGGTGTCTACACTGCCGACCCCAAGAAGGACCCCAGCGCCACGCGTTACACCACGATCTCCTTTGATGAGGCGATCTCGCGCAACCTGCAGGTGATGGATGCTACGGCATTCGCCCTGTGCCGCGACCAGAAGCTGCCGATCAAGGTGTTCTCCATCGTCAAGCCGGGCGCGCTCAAACGTGTGATCCTGGGTGAAGACGAAGGTACGCTGGTGCACGTATAAGTGCGGCACCAGGCGCTGGCACGCTGCCGCCGAAGGTGGCGCGCGTGCTGGCAAAGAGTAGAATGATTCATTTTCGATCCCGCCGTCCGGGATCATGATTACCCGTTTTCGGAGGTAAAGATGAGCGTCGCCGACACCAAGAAGAGCGTCGAGCAGAAAATGCAAAAGACCATTGAAGCGTTCAAGGCCGACCTGGCCAAGATTCGCACTGGTCGTGCACACACCGGTCTGCTCGACCACGTGCAAGTGGATTACTACGGCTCCCCCGTGCCGATCAGCCAGGTGGCCAACGTCGGCCTGGCCGATTCGCGCACCATCAGCGTGCAGCCTTGGGAAAAGAAGATGGTCAGCGCCATCGAGAAGGCCATCCGCGACGCGGACCTGGGCCTGAACCCGTCGACCATGGGCGAGACCATCCGCGTGCCCATGCCCATGCTGACCGAAGAGCGCCGCAAGGAACTCGCCAAGGTCGTCAAGGGCGAGGCCGAGGGCGCCAAGATCGCCGTGCGCAACCTGCGCCGGGATGCCAACGAGCAGTTCAAGAAGCTGGTCAAGGACAAAGCCATTTCCGAGGACGACGAGCGCCGCGGCCAGGACGATGTCCAGAAGCTGACCGACAAGTTCGTTGCCGAGATCGACAGGATGGTCGCCGAGAAGGACAAGGAGATCATGACGGTGTGACGCATGATGCGGCGGCTTGCCAGCCGCCGCTGTGTCCGGTACCGTTTCCCATCATGCATCACATCAGTTCCACGCTCAGCGTCCCCGACTCTACCTATGTGCCCCGCCACGTTGCCATCATCATGGATGGCAACGGCCGCTGGGCGACCCAGCGGCACTTGCCACGCGTAGCCGGCCACAGCCGTGGCCTGGATGCCGTCCGGGCCGTGGTGGAGGCCTGTGCCGCGCGTGGCGTGCAGTACCTGACCCTGTTCGCGTTCAGTTCCGAGAACTGGCGCCGCCCGGCGGACGAAGTCTCGTTCCTGATGCGGCTGTTCATGACCGCACTGCGCCGTGAGGTGATCAAGATGCACGCCAACAACATCCGCGTGCGGGTGGTTGGCGACCTGAGCCGCTTCAGCCCGCGGATCCAGCAGCTGATCACCGATGCCGAGGCTCGCACGGACGGCAACACTGGCCTGACGGTGACCATCGCCGCCAATTACGGCGGCCGCTGGGATCTGCTCCAGGCCGTGCGCAAGATGCTGGCGCGCTCGCCCATGCTCGATCCGGAATCCGTGGACGAATCCGTGCTCGCGCCGCACCTGGCCATGGCCTACGCGCCGGAGCCGGACCTGTTCATCCGCACTGGCGGCGAGCAGCGCATCAGCAATTTCCTGCTGTGGCAGCTGGCCTACTCCGAGCTCTATTTCACCGACGTGTTCTGGCCGGATTTCAGCGCTGCGGAGCTTGACAAGGCGTTTGCCTCGTACCGGCAGCGCGAGCGCCGCTTCGGCCGTACCAGCGCGCAAGTGGTCGCACCACCCGGCCTTTCCGGCACCGCCTGAAGCCCGTTTTCCATTTTTTCACCGGAATCCCGCAGCGCATGCTTCTTACCCGTGTCATCACCGCCGTATGCCTGTTGCTGCTGATCCTGCCGATCCTGTTTCTGGCACCTCCGTCGGCGCTGGCTGGCCTGGTGGCGGTGATCGTCGTCCTGGCAGGCTGGGAATTCGGCCGCCTGATCGGGCTGCGCGGCTTCTGGCCCTATGTCTATGCGGTGGCCTGCCTGGTCGCCCTGATCGGCTGGCATGATGCCGCCGACCGCCAGGCGCTGACGCGCCTGCTGCAGATCGGCGTGGCCTGCTGGGGCGTCGCCGTGGTGCTGCTGGCGCGCGGCGTACGCCAGGCGAGCCCGTCCTTTACCTTGCTGGGCGCCATTCTCGGCCTGTTCATGCTGCCCGCGTTCGGCCACGCCACCCTGATCCTGCGCGAGCTGGGCATCGGGGTGCTGCTATCGGTAGCGGTGCTGGTCTGGGCGGCCGATATTGGTGCCTATTTCGTCGGCAAGGCCATCGGGCGGCGCAAGCTGGCCCCCACCATCAGCCCGGGCAAGTCCTGGGAAGGCGCCATCGGCGGCTGGCTGGTGGTGCTGCTGATCGCATTCGGGCTGGCCGCTACCCAAGCTTTTTCCCCGACCTGGTTCTCTCGCATGGCCGACCGTAACGGCCTGGCCGTCGTGGCGCTGCTGTCGACCCTGCTGGTGGTTGCCAGCGTGGTCGGCGATCTCTTCGAGTCGTTGCTCAAGCGCCAGGTTGGCATGAAAGACAGCAGCCGGCTGTTGCCTGGCCATGGCGGCGTGCTCGACCGGATCGACGCGCTGTTGCCCGTGTTTCCGCTGGCCGCCTTGCTGGCCATCTATCTTTGAGTTGATCTGATATGCGTCGTATTACCGTCCTGGGTGCCACCGGCTCGATCGGGGAAAGTACGCTTGATGTGGTCAAGCGCCACCCCGAGCGCTATGCCGTCCATGCGCTGACGGCGCACCGGCAGGTCGACAAGCTGGCGGCGCAGTGCCGCGAGTTCCGCCCAGCGCACGCCGTGGTAGGCACCGCCCAGGCCGCAAGCGAGCTGCAGGCGCTGCTGCGTGCCGAAGGCATCAAAACCGAGGTGGGCTATGGCGAAGCGGCCCTGGAAGCGGTGGCGGTCGATCCCGCGGCCGATTCGGTGATGGCCGCCATCGTCGGCGCCGCCGGGTTGCGTCCCACGCTGGCCGCGGCGCGGGCGGGCAAGCGCGTGCTGCTGGCCAACAAGGAAGCGCTGGTGATGTCGGGCCGGCTCTTCATGGATGCCGTGCGCGAGCACGGCGCCACGCTGCTGCCGATCGACAGCGAGCACAATGCCATCTTCCAGTGCCTGCCGGCGGACGATCCGCGCCTGAGCGCGGGCGTCTCCAAGATCCTGCTGACGGCTTCCGGCGGCCCGTTCCGGACTCGGGACCCGGCCACCTTGCACGATATCTCGCCGGACGAGGCCTGCGCCCACCCGAACTGGGTGATGGGCCGCAAGATCTCGGTCGACTCCGCCACTATGATGAACAAGGGGCTGGAGGTGATCGAGGCGCACTGGCTGTTCGCCGCGCCGGCGGACCGCATCGAGGTGCTGATCCACCCGCAGAGCATCGTGCATTCGATGGTGTCCTACGCGGACGGCTCGGTGCTGGCCCAGCTCGGCAACCCCGACATGCGTACGCCGATCGCCTATGGGCTCGCCTATCCCGAACGCATGCACGCGGGCGTTTCCCCGCTGGACCTCACCCGTGCGGGCGCACTGACCTTCGAAACCCCGGATCTGGCGCGTTTTCCCTGCCTGGGCCTGGCGTTCGACGCCTTGCGGGCGGGCGGGGTGGCCCCGGCCATCCTGAACGCCGCCAACGAGGTTGCCGTCGAGGCGTTCCTGCAAGGCCGGATCCGTTTTACCGACATCGCGCGCATCGTGGCGCAGGTGCTGGCGCAGGCCTCGCCGGGCAGTGTCGACACGCTGGAAGGCGTGATGGACATCGACCAGGATGCGCGCCGCCGCGCCGGCGCCCTACTGGAAAGCGCGCGTTCGTGCTGACGCCGGTGGCGGCGCGGCCGGGATCGGCGACAATAGCGGCGCACCGGCCCATGCCGGCGCACCGGTTGCCGGGCCGCCTGCCCGGCGTCTACTTTGTGCCATCGGGGCATTCCGGCCCCTGACGACAAGCTGCCTGCCATGCAAACCGTAATTGCTTTCGTCGCCGCCCTTTGCATCCTGATCTATTTCCATGAAATGGGTCATTACCTGGCCGCGCGCCTGTGCGGGGTCAAGGTGCTGCGCTTCTCGATCGGCTTCGGGCGGCCGCTGGTGCGCTGGGTGTCCAAGGGGCGGGACCGCACCGAGTGGACCATCGCCGCGATTCCGCTCGGCGGCTACGTCAAGATGCTCGATGAGCGGGAGAGCGATCCGGGCCATGATGCGCCGGTCGATCCCGCGGACCTGCCACGCGCCTTCAACCGGCAACCGGTGGCCAAGCGCTTCGCGATCGTGGCAGCCGGGCCGCTGGCCAACTTTGCCCTGGCCATCGTGCTGTATTTCRTGCTGTTTGCAGGCGGCATGCGCGAGGCCGCGCCCATCGTCGCGGCGCCGCCTGCCGGCACCCCTGCTGCGGCGGCGGGCTTGCGCGAGGGCGACCGCGTGCTGGCGCTGCAGGCCAACGGCGAGACCGAGCAGGTTCGTTCCTGGAACGACCTGCGCATGGCCGTGTTCGCCCAGGGCTTTGGCGACGCCAGCGCGGTGCTGCACGTGCGCGCTGCCGATGGCGCCGAGCGCGATGTGAAGCTGCCGCGGCTGCCGAATACCGGCGGCAATCCCGAGCAAGACCCGCTTGCCACGCTGGGGCTGGCCCTCAAGGGCGGGCCGGTGACGATCACCGAAGTCCTGCCGGACTCCGCCGCGCAACGCGCCGGCCTGCGCCAGGGCGATCGCGTGGTGGCCTGGCAAGGACGCCCGCTGACCCAGGCTGGCGAACTGATCCGCGGGGTCAGGGCGCAGCCCGGCGCCCAGGTCACGCTTGGCATCGAGCGGGAGGGCCGGCGCCTGGATGTGCCCGTGAAGCTCGATACGGTTGCCGCGGCGCAGGGCGCCAGCGCGGCAACCGGCGCCACCGGCAAGCTGGGCGCCGCGCTGAGCCAGGCGGTCGAGATGGAAACCGTGCGCTACCAGCCGGTCGAGGCGCTGAGCCGCGCGGTCGGGCAGGTCTGGAGCACCAGCGCGCTCTCGCTCAAGCTGCTCGGAAAGATGCTGGTGGGGCAGGCTTCGCTGCAGAACCTGAGCGGCCCGCTGACCGTGGCGGACTACGCGGGGCGCGCCGCCCACCTCGGCTGGCAGCCCTTTGTCGGCTTCCTGGCGTTGGTCAGTGTTAGCCTCGGTGTATTGAATTTGTTACCTATTCCGGTATTGGATGGGGGGCATTTGCTGTATTATTGCGTTGAATTTTTGACTGGCAGGCCCGTACCAGACCACTGGCAGGCTGTGCTGCAGAAGGTCGGCATCGCCTGCGTCTTGCTCCTGACTTCGCTCGCCTTGTTCAACGATGTCAGCCGGCTGTTCTTAGCGCGCGGCTAGACATAGGTTGCCGGCTGCGGCGTGCGGGTGTCACTGACACCCCGCGCCGGATGCCGAGCCAAGGCGCAGCCCCGTGAAGCATCGGAGCCCAATCCTGCATGGAATCAAAGAGGGGATCAAGATTGATCAGACATAAGCGCATCTCGCTGGGCGTGCTGGCGAGTGCCATCATCGCGGCCTGGACCCCAGTGAGTTGGGCCGCGGAGCCATTCGTCGTCAAGGACATTCGTGTCGAAGGCCTGCAGCGGGTCGAGCCKGGTACGGTGTTCGGCTACCTGCCGGTCAAGGTCGGCGAAACCTTCAGCGACGACAAGGGCGCGGACGCCATTCGTGCCCTGTATAACACCGGGTTCTTCAAGGACGTCCAGATCCGTTCCGAGGACGGCGTGCTGGTGGTCCAGGTGGAAGAACGTCCCGCCATTTCCCAGCTCGAATTCGTCGGCATCAAGGAATTCGACAAGGACACCCTGCGCCGCTCGTTGCGCGCGGTGGGCGTGGCCGAGGCCCGGTACTACGACAAGGCCCTGATCGACAAGGCAGAGCAGGAGCTCAAGCGCCAGTATGTGGCGCGTGGCTACTATGCTGCCGACGTCCAGACCACGATCACCCCGGTCGACCGCAACCGCGTGTCGGTGGTGTTCAATGTCGACGAAGGTCCGGTGGCCAAGATCCGCCAGATCAATATCGTCGGCAACAAGGCCTTCAAGGAAAGCACGCTGCGCGATGAAATGCAGCTGTCGACCCCGAACTGGCTGTCCTGGTACACCAAGAACGACCTGTATTCCAAGCAAAAGCTCACCGCCGACCTGGAAGCACTGCGTTCGTACTATCTGAACCGCGGCTACCTCGAGTTCTCCATCGAATCGACACAAGTGTCGATCACGCCGGACAAGAAGGACATCTTCCTGACGCTGAACATCAAGGAAGGCGACCAGTACAAGGTGTCGGACATCCGCCTGGCGGGCGAGCTGCTCGGCAAGCAGGCCGAGATGGAAAAACTGCTCAGGCTGCAGAAGGGCGAGGTCTTCTCGTCCGAGAAGCTGACCCAGAGCACCAAGGCCATTACCGACCTGCTGGGCACCTACGGCTACGCGTTCACCACCATCAACCCGCAGCCGCAGATCGACAAGGAAAAGCGTGAAGTCGCGCTGACCCTGATGGTCGATCCGGGCCGTCGCGTCTACGTKCGCCGCGTCAACGTGGTGGGCAACAGCAAGACGCGCGACGAAGTCGTGCGCCGCGAAATGCGCCAGATGGAAAGCTCGTGGTTCGACAGCGAAAAGCTGACGCAATCGCAGGCCCGTATCAACCGTACCGGCTACTTCACCGACACCAACATCACCACCGAGGACGTGCCGGGCGCGCCCGACCAGGTCGATGTGAACGTCAACGTGACCGAGAAGCCGACCGGGCAGATCAGCCTGGGCCTGGGCTTCTCCTCCACGGACAAGCTGGTGCTGCAAGCCGGCCTGCGCCAGGACAACGTGTTCGGGTCGGGTACCAGCCTGGGCCTGGACGTGAACACGGCGAAGTCCTTCCGTACCATCTCGCTGACGCAGTACGATCCGTACTTCACGGTGGACGGCATCAGCCGCTCGACCGATATCTACTACCGTACGTCGCGGCCGCTGTACTACACCGGCGACCAGGATTACAAGATCGTATCGGAAGGCGGCAACGTCAAGTTCGGTGTGCCGTTTACGGAAACCGATACCGTGTTCTTCGGTATCGGCTACGAGCGCACCCAGGTGACCATCTCGCCGAACACGCCGATCCAGTACGGCCAGTGGCTGAGCAAGATCGGCAAATCGAGCGGCGATCCGATCAACAACTTCCCGTTTACGATCGGCTGGGCCCGTGACCGTCGCGACAGCGCGCTGGTCCCGACCAAGGGACCCTACACGCAGGTCAACCTTGAAGTGGGCGTGCCCGGCGGCGATACGCAATATTATCGCGCCAGTGCCCAGCAGCAATATTTCTATCCGCTGTCCAAGGCCTTCACGCTGRCCTTCAACGGTGAAGTGGCTTACGGTCACGGCTACGGGAACACGCCGTTCCCGGTGTTCAAGAACTTCTACGCCGGTGGTATCGGTTCGGTTCGCGGCTACCAGACCAGCACGCTGGGCAAGAAGGACCAGAACGGCAATCCGATCGGCGGCGCCTCCAAGATGATCGGCAATGTCGAATTCATCTTCCCGCTGCCGGGCTCGGGCGTGGACCGGACCCTGCGCCTGTTCACCTTCTTCGACTTTGGTAACGTGTACGAGGAAGGGGCCCCGATACTGTTCAGCCAGCTCAAGTATTCGACGGGCCTGGGCATGTCCTGGCTGTCGCCGATCGGCCCGCTCAAGATCAGCGTGGGCTTCCCGCTGAAGAAGGACGAGACCGACAAGGTACAGCGCTTCCAGTTCCAGATCGGTACTGCGTTCTGATCGGGCATAGAAGATAGAAGATTGAGGAACGGATTCATGAAAACAACATTCCCACTGATCAAAAGCCTGACGGCGGCTGCGCTGACGGCTGGCGCGCTGCTGGCAGCCGCGCCCGCGACGGCACAGGAAGCGCGCATCGCCGCGGTCAATTCCGAGCGTATCCTGCGTGATTCGGTGCCTGCCAAGCAGGCCCAGGTCAAGCTGGAGCAGGAGTTCTCCAAGCGCGATCGCGAGTTGCAGGACATGGCCCAGAAGATCAAGGGCATGGCCGACAAGCTCGACAAGGACACCGCTGTGCTGGCCGATGCCGACCGCCAGCGCCGTCAACGCGAAGTGGCCGATCTCGATCGCGAATTCCAGCGCAAGCAACGTGAATTCCGCGAGGATCTGAACCAGCGCCGCAACGAGGAACTGGCCCRGGTGCTCGAGCGCGCCAACCGCGTGATTCGCCAGCTTGCGGAGCAGCGCAAGTACGACCTGATCGTGCAAGAGGCCGTGTATGTCAATCCTCGCATCGACATTACCGACGATGTGATGAAAGCGTTGAACGCCGGCAGCAAGTAAGCTGCCAGTTTTCGCCGTMCAAGGAAGTACTGCCATGCAAACACCCACACTGGGTCAGCTCGCCACCGATACCGGCGCGCAGGTTGTGGGTGATCCCGACCTCGCCGTGCGCGGCCTCGCGCCGCTCGACCAGGCCGGTCCCGACCAGCTCTCGTTTCTCTCGAATCCCCTGTACCTGCCGCAGGCGCTGGCCTCCGGCGCCGGCGCCGTGATCGTGTCGGCGGCCGACCTGGAGCGCATTCGCGCCGAAGGGCAGGCCGACGGCCGCAACTGGYTGGTGGCACGCAATCCCTACGTGTGCTTTGCGCGTATCGCGCAGGGGTTCGATCGCCGCGCCAATACCGACCACCGTACCGGCATCGACCCGCACGCCAGCGTGGCGCCCGATGCCGTGGTGCCGGCGTCCTGCTTCATCGGCCCCAACGTGGTGATCGAGAGCGGGGCGCGGCTTGGCGAGCGGGTGCGCATCCTGGCCAACGGCTTTGTCGGTGCCGGGGCGCAGATTGGCGATGACACGCTGATCTACGCCAATGTCTCGGTCTACCACCAATGCGTGGTGGGTATGAGATGCATACTGCACAGCGGTGTGGTGCTGGGTGCGGATGGCTTCGGCTTTGCCCCGGACATCGGCCCGGCTGGCGTCGAGTACGTCAAGATTCCCCAGACCGGCCGCGCCGTGCTGGGCAATGACGTCGAGGTCGGCGCCAATACCGCGATCGACCGCGGCGCCATGGCCGACACGGTCATCGAGGACGGCTGCAAGCTCGACAACCAGGTACAGATCGCGCATAACGTGCGGGTGGGCGCGCATACTGTGATCGCGGGATGCGCGGCRATTGCTGGCAGTACCAAGGTAGGGCGCTTCTGCGTGATCGGGGGCTCGGCCAACTTTGCCGGCCACCTGAACATTGCCGACCGCACCACGGTATCCGGTGGCACTTCGATCACTAAATCCATTTCCAAGCCCGGCGGGCATTTCACAAGCGTGTTCCCGGTCCAGCCGCATGGCGAGTGGGAACGCACTGCAGCCACCTTGCGAGGCCTGAGCAAATTGCGCGATCGCGTGATCCAGCTCGAGAAGCGCTTGCAAGGGCAGGACGCCGGCAAATCTATCCAGCATACCGAAGAGAAAAAACCATGAACGCCGTCGATATCGACATCTGCAAGATCCTCAAGCTGCTGCCGCATCGTTACCCGTTCCTGATGGTAGACCGCGTGCTTGAACTGGAGCCGCAAAAGCGTATCAAAACGCTGAAGAACGTCACCATGAACGAACCGTACTTCCAGGGCCATTTCCCGGGCCACCCCGTGATGCCGGGCGTGATGATCCTCGAAGCGCTGGCGCAGTCGGCCGGCTTGCTGACCTTCGGCGCCGAAGTAGAGCGCAAGGAAAACTCGCTGTATTACTTGGTCGGCATCGACGGCGCGCGCTTCAAGCAGGTCGTGACGCCGGGCGACCAACTGCACATGACGGTATCCGTAGAACGCTATATCCGCGGCATCTGGAAGTTCAAGGCATTTGCCACCGTCGACGACAAGGTGGCTTGTGAAGCTGAGTTGATGTGCACCGTCAAACAAGCCGACTAAGAAACCTGCCTTCAGGGCTACGTCCTGAAGGCAGGTCTTGGACGTATTTGGCTCACTGTGTTGACCGTTCAATCTTTTCATCTCAGACCATAGGACAGGACGCATGACGCAAATCCATCCCAGCGCACTGGTTGACCCGAAGGCCGAGCTTGCTGCCGACGTGACCGTCGGGCCGTTTTCCATCGTGGGTCCGCACGTGCGCCTTGGCAGCGGTACCCAGGTGGGCGCGCATACCACCATCGAAGGGCATACCACTGTTGGCGCGGATAACCGCATCGGGCCTTACGCTTCGGTGGGCGGCACGCCGCAGGACATGAAGTACCGCAACGAGCCGACCCGGCTTGTGATCGGCGATCGCAATACCATTCGCGAATTCACCACCATCCACACCGGCACGGTGCAGGACCGGGGCGTGACCAGCATCGGCGACGACAACTGGATCATGGCCTACGTGCACATCGCGCACGATTGCCAGGTGGGCAACCACACGGTGTTCTCCAGCAACGCGCAGATCGCCGGCCACGTGCAGGTGGGCGACTGGGCCATTCTTGGCGGGATGAGCGGGGTGCACCAGTTCGTGCGCATCGGCGCGCACGCCATGCTGGGCGGCGCCTCGGCCCTGGTGCAGGACCTGCCGCCGTTCGTGATCGCCGCTGGCGACAAGGGCGGCAACAAGGCCACGCCGCACGGCATCAACGTGGAAGGCATGCGCCGCCGTGGTTTTGACGCCGCGCAGATCGCGGCCCTGCGCCAGGCTTACAAGGTGCTGTACAAGTCCGACCTGAGCTTTGAAACCGCCCGCAACGAGATCGCGCAACTCATTGCACAGGCCGAAGGCACCGCCACGGCTCCGTTGCAGGATTTCCTCGACTTCATTGCCGCCACGCAGCGCGGCATTGTGCGCTGAAGCCGGATACAGCCATGGTCGAAGGTGTCCTACCGGCCATGGAGGCCACGCCGGTTGCGGCGGGCGCGGGCAATCGCGGCACCATTGCCATGGTGGCTGGCGAGAACTCTGGCGACCTGCTTGCCTCCCTGCTGATGGGTGGGCTCAAGGCCCGCCTCGGTGAAGTGAGTTACGCCGGCATTGGCGGCCCCCGCATGATGGCGCAGGGGTTCGAGTCGCAATGGCCGATGGACACCCTCTCGGTCAACGGCTACGTGGAGGTGCTGGGCTCGCTGCGCGAGATTCTCGCCACGCGCCGCGCCATCAAGGAAAAGCTGCTGGCGCAGCCGCCGCTGTGCTTTATCGGCGTGGACGCGCCAGATTTCAACTTCGGGCTCGAAGTGCCGCTGCGCCGAGCCGGCATTCCGGTGGTGCACTTTGTCAGCCCATCGATCTGGGCCTGGCGCGGCGGGCGCATCCGCACCATCGCGCGCGCGGTCGACCACATCCTGTGCCTGTTCCCGTTCGAGCCGGAGATCTATGCCCGCGCCGGGATTCCCGCCACTTATGTGGGCCATCCGCTGGCCGACGTGATCCCGATGGTGCCGGACACGCAGGGCGCCCGCGAGAAGCTTGGCCTGCCAGCCGGGCCGCGCGTGGTGGCCGTGCTGCCCGGTAGCCGGCAGTCCGAGGTGCGCAACCTGGGCGCGACGTTCTTCGCGGCCATGGCGCGCATGTACAGCATGGACGGCAATCTCGCCTTTGTGCTGCCGGTTGCCAGCGCGCCGCTGCGAGAGATCGTCGCGGGCCTGCACCAGCAGTATCCGCAGATCCCGCTGACCGTCATCGACGGGCAGTCTCACCTGGCCATGGAAGCCGCCGACGTGATCCTGCTGGCGAGCGGTACCGCCACGCTGGAGGCCGCGTTGTACAAGAAGCCCATGGTGATTTCGTACAAGGTGCCCTGGCTGACCGCGCAGATCATGAAGCGGCAGGGTTACCTGCCGTATGTGGGCCTGCCCAACATCCTGTCGGGGCGTTTTGTCGTGCCCKAATTGTTGCAGGATGACGCGACGCCCGAGGCATTGGCGCGCGAGACGCTGCTGCAGTTGAACGACGAAGGCAATACCGCGTTCCTGCGGGACCATTTCACCCAGATGCACCAGACGCTTAAACGCAATACCGCCGAGATCGCTTCGGCCGTGGTCGCCGACCTGATCCAGCAGCGKAGGGGTGTGTAATGGCGCGCCGACCCACAGCCACCGCCAAGGGCGATTCGGCCCAGCTCGGCTTTGACCTTGCCGGCACCGCCGCGCAGGTACGCCACTTGTGCGGCGTGGACGAAGCGGGCAGGGGCCCGCTGGCCGGCCCGGTCTATGCCGCCGCCGTGGTGCTGGATCCGGCCCGCCCGATCCAGGGCCTGGCGGACTCCAAGGTGCTGACCGCGCGCCGTCGTGAAGCGCTGTTCGACGAGATTCGCGAGCGCGCCCTGGGCTGGCATATCGCCCAGGCTTCGGTGGAAGAAATCGACACGATCAACATCCTGCATGCCACCATGCTGGCCATGCAGCGTGCCGTGCATGGCCTGGCCGATTCCGGCCTGGAGCCGGACCTGGTGCAGGTCGACGGCAACCGCTGCCCGCAGGTGCGCTTTGCGGTCGAGGCCATCGTCAAAGGCGATGCCAAGGTGCAGGCCATCTCGGCGGCTTCCATCCTGGCCAAGGTGGCGCGCGACCGCGAGCTGCTGGTGCTGCACGCCACGTACCCACAGTACGGCTTCGATGCCCACGCCGGTTACGGCACGCCGCAGCACCTGGCCGCGCTTGCCGAGTTCGGCGCCACGCCGCACCACCGGCGCTCGTTCGCGCCCGTGCGCGAAGCCATCGCGATGGGGCGGATCGCGCCCGTGGCCGCCATCCCGGCGCCAGCACTCCCGGAGCCGCTACTGTGAAACACGTCACGTCGCGCGAAAACGCGCTGTTCAAGCACCTCAAGGCACTGACTGGTTCCACGCATGCGCGCCGCAAGGCAGGGCAGTCGGTGCTCGATGGCGTGCACCTGGCGCAAGCCTACCTGGACGCGCTGGGCCAGCCGGTGCAGTGCGTGGTGTCGGAGCGGCACTACGATCATGCCGAGGTGGCGCAGCTGCTCAGGCAGATCGAGCCCGAGCGCGTGGTCCTGCTGGCGGATGCCTTGTTCGATCTGATTGCCGGCGTGGTCAATGGCATCGACCTGATGCTGGTCATCGAAACGCCCTCCGGCCACCTGCCGTCCCATATCGACACCGATTGCATCATCCTGGACGGCGTCCAGGATGCCGGCAACGTCGGCTCTATCCTGCGCAGCGCCGCGGCCGCAGGCATCCAGCACGCCTTCCTCGTCACGGGCAGCGCCTTCGCCTGGTCCACCAAGACCCTGCGCGCAGCCATGGGCGCCAATTTCCACCTGAACATTGTCGAACACTGCACGCTCGACATGCTGGCGCCGCGCCTGGCGGTGCCGCTGCTGGCCACGTCCTCGCACGCGCAGGCAGCCGTGTTCGACACCGACCTGCGCGCACCGGTAGGCTGGGTGGTCGGCAATGAAGGCGCGGGCGTGAGCCCGGAATGGATGGCCAAGGTCGGCCGCACGGTGGGCATTCCCCAGCCGGGCGGGCTGGAGTCGCTGAATGTGGCGGCCGCGACGGCGATCTGCCTGTTCGAGGCGGTGCGGCAGCGCCGCCCTGGCTAAGCCTGCCACCACTTCGCCGTACTGACGGGCCCGCGCGCCCGCCGTGCGGCGTCGGCCTGACTCAATAATTGCTGTCGCGGTCCACCTTGATCTCCTGCAGGATCGTGGTGGCGATCTCTTCGATCGACTTGTGGGTGGACGACAGCCACTTGATGCCCTCGCGGCGCATCATGGCCTCGGCCTCGTTGACCTCGTAGCGGCAGTTTTCCGGCGCGGCGTACTTGCTGCCCGGACGCCGCTCGTTGCGGATCTCGGCCAGGCGCTGCGGGTTGATCGACAACCCGAAGATCTTGCTCTTGAACGCGTAGAGCGCGGTGGGCAGCTTGCCGCGCTCGAAGTCGTCGGGAATCAGCGGGTAGTTGGCCGCCTTTAGCCCGTACTGCATGGCAAGGTACAGGCTGGTCGGGGTCTTGCCGCTGCGCGACACGCCCACCAGGATGATGTCGGCCTCGGCCAGGTTCTTGTGCGACTGGCCATCGTCATGCGCGAGCGAGAAGTTGATCGCCTCGATGCGGTTCTGGTAGGCCTCGGTGTCCGCATTCTGGTGAAAACGGCCGATCGCATGGGTGGACTTCAGGCCGAGTTCCTTCTCCAGCGGCTCGATGAAGGTCTGGAACATGTCMAGGATCATGGCCTTGGCGCGGCGGATCGCCTTGTTCGACTCCTGGTTGACCAGGGTGGTGAAGACGATGGGCTGCACGCCTTCCGCGTAAAAGGCCTCGTTGATCTTGCCCACCGCGATGTGCGCTTTTTCGGGCGTGTCGACGAACGGCATGCGCACCTTGCGGAAACGCATCTCGAACTGGGCCAGGATCGAGTGGCTGAAGGTTTCGGCGGTAATGCCGGTGCCATCGGAGACGATAAAGACGGTGCGGATGGCGGGGCGCTCCTCCTCCTTACGCGGTTCCTGGGGGTGCTGCGGCGCAAGTGGCGCGGCGGGAGCGTCGGGCTGGGGAGCGTCGGGGAAGGACATGTATGGACAATTATTTTTGAATCCGCGTTCCGCGAAAGTGCGGTGCGGCACGGTAGAATAGCGGCGATCTTTTCGCTAAGCAATTCCGCCAGCGCTGTTGGCACAACGATTCGGCCACGAATTGTCAACAATGTGCGCTGCAGCAATCACGATCGCACACCGATTGTGAGCCGCTGGGGCTGTTTAGCCAAGCGATCCGTCCGGTAGCAGAACTCCAACAATATTCCGGGCGTCAGCAACAGGTTTCTTACTTTGTTTTGAGGCTTTTATGAACAACCCGGCAATTGACGGCGCATACCTGCTGCCGTTCGAGCAGTTGCGCAAGGAAGATGTGGAAACCGTGGGCGGCAAGAATTCGTCGCTCGGCGAGATGATCTCGCAGCTGGCCGAGGCTGGCGTGCGTGTGCCCGGCGGCTTTGCCACCACTTCGCTGGCTTTCCGCGACTTCCTCGCCTACAGCAACCTGACCCAACGCATTTCCGATCGCCTGAAGGCCCTCAACGTCGACGACGTCAAGGCCCTGGCCGAAGCCGGTGCCGAGATCCGCAACTGGGTCGTCGAAGCGCCGTTCCAGCCCCGCCTGGAAAAGGAAATCCGCGAGTTCTACGCGCGTGCCGAAGAGCGCGAAGGCGCCGAGGCTTCGTTCGCCGTGCGCTCGTCGGCTACCGCCGAAGACCTGCCGGATGCATCGTTCGCCGGCCAGCAGGAGTCGTACCTCAATGTCAGCGGCATTGACGATGTGCTGGACAAGATCCGCCACGTGTTCGCCTCGCTGTACAACGACCGCGCCATTTCCTATCGCGTGCACAAGGGCTTCGCGCACGACATCGTCGCGCTGTCCGCCGGCGTGCAGCGCATGGTGCGCTCGGATGTGGGCGCCGCAGGCGTGATGTTCACGATCGACACCGAATCCGGCTTCCCCGATGTCGTCTTCATCACCTCCAGCTACGGCCTGGGCGAAACGGTGGTGCAGGGCGCGGTCAACCCGGACGAGTTCTACGTCTTCAAGCCCACGCTGCAAGCGGGCAAGTACCCCATCATCCGCCGCTCGATCGGATCCAAGCTGATCAAGATGGAATTCACCGCGCCGGGCGAAGCCGGCCGCGTCAAGACCGTCGACGTACCCATCGAGCTGCGCAACCGCTACTCCATCACCGACGCCGATGTGTCGGAGCTGGCCAAGTACGCGATGATCATCGAGAAGCACTACGGCCGCCCGATGGACATCGAGTGGGGCAAGGACGGCCGCGACGGCAAGATCTACATCCTGCAGGCCCGCCCGGAAACGGTGAAGAGCCAGTCCGCCGGCAAGGCCGAGCAGCGCTTCAAGCTCAAGGGTACGGCACCCGTGCTCACCAGCGGTCGCGCCATTGGCCAGAAGATCGGCACCGGCCGCGTCCGTGTGATCAATGACCCGTCCGAAATGGAACGCGTGCAGCCCGGCGACGTGCTGGTCGCCGACATGACCGATCCCAACTGGGAACCGGTGATGAAGCGCGCCGCCGCCATCGTGACCAACCGCGGTGGCCGTACCTGCCACGCGGCCATCATCGCGCGCGAGCTGGGCGTGCCCGCCGTGGTCGGCTGCGGCGACGCCACCGACCTGCTCAAGGACGGCACACTGGTGACGGTGTCTTGCGCCGAGGGCGATGAAGGCCGCGTGTACGATGGCCTGCTGGAAACCGAGGTCACCGAAGTGCAGCGCGGCGAAATGCCGGACATCGACGTCAAGATCATGATGAACGTCGGCAACCCGCAACTGGCCTTCGACTTCTGCCAGATCCCGAACCAGGGTGTTGGCCTGGCCCGCCTCGAGTTCATCATCAACAACAACATCGGTGTCCACCCGAAGGCCATTCTCGACTACCCGCAAGTCGATGCCGACCTGAAGAAGGCCGTCGAAAGCGTGGCCCGCGGCCATGCCAGCCCGCGTGCGTTCTACGTGGACAAGCTGGCCGAAGGCATCGCCACCATCGGCGCGGCGTTCTACCCGAAGCCCGTCATCGTGCGCCTGTCGGATTTCAAGTCCAACGAGTACAAGAAGCTGATCGGCGGTTCGCGCTACGAGCCGGACGAAGAAAACCCCATGCTGGGTTTCCGTGGCGCCTCGCGCTACATCTCCGAGGACTTTGCCGAAGCCTTCGAGATGGAATGCAAGGCCATGAAGCGCGTGCGCGACGACATGGGCCTGACCAACGTCGAGATCATGGTGCCGTTCGTGCGCACGCTCGGCCAGGCCGAGAAGGTCATCGGCCTGCTGGCCAAGCACGGCCTGAAGCGCGGCGAGAATGGCCTGCGTGTCATCATGATGTGCGAAGTGCCGTCCAACGCCATCCTGGCCGAAGAGTTCCTGCAGTACTTCGACGGCTTCTCGATCGGCTCGAACGACCYGACCCAGCTCACGCTGGGCCTGGACCGCGACTCCGGCATGGAGCTGCTGGCCAAGGACTTCGACGAACGCGACCCGGCCGTCAAGTTCATGCTGTCGCGCGCTATCTCTACCGCGCTGCGCCTGGACAAGTACGTTGGCATCTGCGGCCAGGGCCCCTCGGACCACCCGGACTTTGCACTGTGGCTGGCCAAGGAAGGCATCAAGTCGATCTCGCTGAATCCGGATTCGGTGGTCGATACCTGGAAGCAACTGGCTTCCTGAGGCATTTGACGTCACAATAGCGGTACACCGGCCCTGCGCCAGGTGTTCCGAACCCCCGCAGGCGCTCTGGCGCTGCGGGGGTTTTTTGTTTTGGCCGTGGCCAGGACAAACGTAGGCAAGCAGGCAAGCAAGGAGGCAAGGATGGCGCCGTACTACATCTGGTTTGCGCTGGCCGCGGTGCTGGTGATCGCGGAACTGGGGCTCGGCACCTTGTATTTGCTGATGGTGGCGCTTGGCGCCGCGGCAGGTGGCCTGGGTGCGCTGGCCGGGCTTGGCGCAGCCGCCCAGACCCTGGTGGCGGCGCTGGTGGCGCTAGCCGGCTTTGTCGCGCTGCGGCGCTCCCGCTATGGGCACGTGAGGCGCGATGCGGCGGAGCGCGATCCCAACGTCAACCCGGACATCGGCCAGGAACTCGAGGTACCAGCCTGGGGCGAGGCCGGGCGGGCACGCGTGCGTTACCGCGGCACCGACTGGGACGTGGAACTCCAGGCGGCCGGCCCGGCAGCGCCTGGGCGTTTTCGCATCGTCGAGGTGCGCGGCAACACGCTCTTCGTCAGCCCGCGATAGAGCAAGGCAGGGCGCGCCCCCGGTTTCCCCCCGTTTTCTGCTGTTCGCTTTTCTCAACCCCGTCACGGAGGTCCCATGTTCGAATTCTTCGGCAGCCTGCTGCCCCTGCTGATCCTGGTCGCCGTCATCGTGCTAGTGGCGCAAAGCTTCAAGATCGTGCCGCAGCAACATGCCTGGGTGCTGGAACGCCTCGGCAAGTACCGCGCCACGCTGACGCCGGGGCTGACCGTCGTGCTGCCCTTCATCGATCGCGTGGCCTACAAGCATGTCCTGAAGGAGATCCCGCTCGATGTGCCGAGCCAGATCTGCATCACCAGGGACAACACGCAATTGCAGGTGGACGGCGTGCTGTATTTCCAGGTGACCGACCCGATGAAGGCATCCTACGGGTCCAGCAATTTCGTGGTGGCTATCACCCAGTTGTCGCAGACCACGCTGCGCTCGGTGATCGGCAAGCTGGAGCTGGACAAGACCTTCGAGGAGCGCGAGTACATCAACCACAGCGTGGTCAATGCGCTGGACGAGGCCGCCGCGAGCTGGGGCGTGAAGGTGCTGCGCTACGAGATCAAGGACCTCACGCCGCCCAAGGAAATCCTGCATGCGATGCAGGCGCAGATTACCGCCGAGCGTGAAAAGCGCGCGCTGATCGCCGCGTCGGAAGGCAAGCGCCAGGAGCAGATCAACCTGGCCACGGGCGCGCGCGAGGCCGCCATCCAGAAGTCCGAAGGCGAGCGGCAGGCGGCCATCAACCGGGCGCAGGGCGAGGCCTCGGCGATCC
Source organism: Cupriavidus sp. 01L46 (assembly GCF_056399905.1). Lineage (NCBI taxonomy): Bacteria > Pseudomonadati > Pseudomonadota > Betaproteobacteria > Burkholderiales > Burkholderiaceae > Cupriavidus > Cupriavidus sp. 01L46. The sequence goes on along the minus strand of NZ_JBFTSF010000078.1, from coordinate 24,266 downwards.
TGGCGGTGGCCGAGGCCAATGCGCAGGCCATCGAGAAGATCGGGCATGCCATCCGCACGGACGGCGGCATGGAGGCGGTGAACCTGAAGGTGGCGGAGGAGTACGTGAGCGCCTTCGGCAACCTGGCCAAGCAGGGCAACACGCTGATCGTGCCGGGCAACCTTGGCGAGATGAGCACCATGATTGCGTCGGCGCTGCAGATCGTCAAAAGCCAGCAGAAGGGGGCTTGAAGCGAGGGGGCTTGAAGAAGCGGGCTTGCGTAGAGCAGGCAGTCTTGCGGCGTGCCGCCGGGCTGCCGCGGTCTTTTACTCCTTGCCCGCGCCCTTCATGATGCGCGCCTTCTCCCGCTGCCAGTCGCGGTCCTTCTCGGTTTCGCGCTTGTCGAACATCTTCTTGCCCTTGGCCAGGCCGATCTCGCATTTGACGCGTCCGCGCGTGTAGTGCAGGTTGAGCGGCACGATCGTGAAGCCGCGCTGCTCCACCTTGCCGATCAGGCGCTTGATCTCTTCTGCCTTGAGCAGCAGCTTGCGGGTGCGCACCGCGTCGGGCGAGATGTGGGTGGAGGCGCTGTTGAGCGCGCTGATATGGGCGCCGATCAGGAACAGCTCGGCATCGCGAATGACCACGTAGCCTTCCTTGATCTGCACGCGTCCCGCGCGGATCGCCTTGACTTCCCAGCCCTCGAGCACGATCCCCGCCTCATATCGCTCTTCGATGAAGTAGTCGAAAAAGGCTTTCTTGTTGTCTGCGATGGTCATGCGGTCCGGATAGTGGAAATGGAGATAAGTAAAACAAACACCAAAAAAACGAAGGGGAAAGTCGCTGCAGGGCCGTGCAAGGCCATCAGGCGGCGGTTTGGGCGCTATCGTGCGCGTCCGGGGTGCTGTCGGCGCGCGCGTGGGCTAAAATCGGGATTCTAGCAAACMGGCCCGCTCCGGTGGATTCCGCAGTGCGTCATGGCGCTGGCGGCGCCCGCGCGGGCCATGATTCCCCACTACATGGCAGACGTCCATAAATCCGTGCTGCTCGGCCATTCTGCCGAGCAGATGTACAACCTGGTCACGCAAGTCGAGGACTATCCCAAGTTCCTCCCCTGGTGCGGTGGCGTGGAGGTGTTCGAGCAGACCGAGACGATGCTCGACGCCAAGATCTACATCCACTTCAACGGCATCAAGCAGTATTTCCACACCCGCAATACGCAGGAGCGGCCTACCAAGATCGATATGGTGTTCGAGGACGGCCCCTTCAAGACCTTCAGCGGTTCCTGGCGCTTCACGCCGCTGCGCGAGGATGCCTGCAAGATTGAATTCCACCTGCACTACGAGTTTTCCAGCTTCCTGCTGGAGAAAATCATCGGGCCGGTGTTCAGCATGATCGCCAATACGTTTGTCGATGCGTTCGTCAAGCGTGCCGAAATGGTCTACGGCAATGGCTGAGCACGACGCCGGCACCGCGGCCCCGGTGCGCATCTCGGTTTGCTATGCCCGCCCAGGCAACGCCTTCCTGAAGGAGGTCGAGGTACCCGCCGGCACCAGCATTGTCGCCGCGATCGCAGCTTCGGGCCTGCTGCAGGCTTGTCCGGAAGTGGATCCCGCCACCATGCGGGTCGGCATCTTCAGCAAGCTCAAGACGCCGGATACCCTGGTGCGGGCCGGCGACCGCGTCGAGGTCTATCGCCCGCTGGTGGCCGATCCCCAGTCGGCGCGCAACCGGCGCGTGCAGAAGACCCGCAAGGGCGGCACGCGCGAAGGGCAGAAATGGCTGCGTGGCGGCTGACAGGCCCCGGCGCGGAGCTGCGCGGGCGCGCAGGTGCTCGGGTGCTCGGGTGCTCGGGTGCTCGGGTGCTCAGGTGCAGTTTTGCGCGAGCGTGGCGTTGATGCGTTGCAATTCGGCCTGCCGCTMGTCATCGTTCAGTTGCTGCGGCGAGCCATCGGGCGCTGACACGGCAATGCGGCGGTTCTGCTGCAAGGACGTCGCATAGTTGCGCGATTGCGCGCAGCGCACCTGGCGCTCCTGCGCGGCCAGGTCCTTGGCAGCCTGATCCGCTTCGGCCTTCGCCTGCGCGGCGCGGCGTTTCTCGAAGGCTTCCTCGGCACTTGCCATGGACTCTGCTTTCACGTTGCCATTGCCCTTTGCGCCCGGCGCCKGCGCAGTCTGGGTGGCGGCGGCAACGCCTGCGGGGCTGGCTGCCGCGGTTGCCGCGGCTGGCGAGCCGCCCGGCGGCTCGACCGGGCGCAAGCTGCCGGCAAAGCGGCCGGGTGCCTTGATCACGCGGGCGGCCGGCACCGAAGGCGGCGGCGGCACGTCGCTGTAGACCATGTGACCGCTGCCGTCGCGCCACTGCCATGGCGAATCCGCCTGGGCGGTGGCTGCCTGGCACAGGCAGGCGAGGGCGGCCAGCGTGGCGAGCTTGATGTGCGCGGTCGATCGTTTCATGGCTTAGCGTGTTGGGGCAGCCTGCGGTGATAGTGAATGCGGCAGCAGGGCGCGCAGGGCTGGAACCCCGCTGTGCGAGTGACGCGCGCGCCCTTGGCTGCCGGGATTGGCCGCTAGTTTAGGCAGACTTGTCGGCGGCGTGCAAGCGTACCGACCAGGCCACGCCAATCATCAGCAACGCGATGGCCGCGATCTCCAGCGGGCGCGGCAGGCGGTGGTCGAAGACAAAGCCGTACGCCAGCGCGAACAGCGTCTCGAATACGATCATTTGCCCCGACAGCGTAAGCGGCAGGCGGCGGCTGGAGATATTCCAGAGGTTGTTGCCGATCAGTGACGCACCAAGCGCCACGGCCGCGTTGACCATCCAGAACCACTGCCAGTCGCGGCCGCCGCTGGCCGCATCCAGGCTGTCGCCGGCCACCAGCCAGCCCAGCAGTGCCAGCAGCGCGAGCACCACCGATACCACGCCGGTGGAGATGCCGTACAGCGCGGACCATTCATTGCCGCTGTACTGCGGGTTGCRCTGCAGGTAGCGTGCGTTGTCGACCGCGTAGAGCGTCCAGCACACCAGCGCGCCAGCCGCGCACATCACGCCGGCCAGCCGTTGCCAGACGGTGCGCACCGCCTCACCCGCGGCAGCGCCGTGCGCGTGTCCGCCGCCGGCGAACAGGTCGATATTGATGCAGGCGATGCCGGCGGCCACCACCAGCAACGGCCAGATCAGGCGCGACAGCGGCACGGCGCCATGGTCGCGCCGGCCCATGATGGTGACGGAGATGGGCAGGATGCCGATGATCAGCGAGGTGGGGCCCACGCCGGCCAGCTGCACGCCGAACGCCAGCAGCACGTAATAGAGCAGGTTGCCGGTGAAGGCCTGGCGCAGCAGCGCAAGGCAGTCCGCGCGCGTGAGCTTGCGCGCAATGCGCTTCATCAGCGGCAGCGCGGCGATGAAGGCAACCAGCCCATAGGCCAGGTAGCGGCCGATCGCGAGTTCCCAGGGGGAGAATACGGGCAGCAGCTTGGGGGCGATAAACACCATGCCCCAGAAGGCGCCGGCCAGCAGGCCGCACAGTACGCCAATACCCATTGTGGCTTGCCTATCCCTGAAAAAAAGACAAAGAGCATAGCAGACTTGAACAAGGGCACTCGCAGGCGCGTCAAGAAACGTGCCATTCCTGTATAATTCGGTTTTGCGCCTAGAGGAATTGCTATGCGTCTTGTCCAGAAAGCACTCACATTCGATGACGTGCTCCTCGTGCCGGCCTATTCGTCGGTACTGCCCCGGGATGTTTCGCTCCGTACCCGCCTGACCCGTTCGATCGAATTGAACATTCCGCTGGTATCCGCCGCCATGGATACCGTCACGGAAGCCCGCCTGGCAATTGCCATGGCGCAGGCCGGTGGTATCGGCATTGTCCACAAGAACCTGAAGCCGGCCGACCAGGCCCGGGAAGTGGCGCGCGTGAAGCGCTACGAATCCGGCGTGCTGCGTGACCCGATCACCATTCCCCCCGACATGAAGATCCGCGATGTGATTGCACTATCACATCAATACGGCATCTCCGGTTTCCCGGTGGTGGAAGGCAAGACCGTGGTCGGTATCATCACCAACCGCGACCTGCGTTTCGAGGAAGAGCTGGATGCGCCCGCGCGCGCCAAGATGACGCCGCGCGAAAAGCTCGTCACGGTGGGCGAAGACGCATCGCTGGAAGACGCCAAGCGCCTGATGAACCGCCACCGCCTCGAGCGCGTGCTGGTGGTCAACAAGGACTTTGAGCTCAACGGCCTGATCACCGTCAAGGACATCCAGAAGGCAGTGGAACATCCGCTGGCCAGCAAGGATGACCGCGGACAGCTGCGGGTCGGCGCCGCAGTCGGCGTGGGCCCTGACAACGACGAGCGCGTGGACCTGCTGGTCAAGGCCGGCGTGGACGTGATCGTGGTCGATACCGCCCACGGCCACAGCCAGGGCGTGCTGGACCGCGTGCGCTGGGTCAAGCAGAACTACCCGCAAGTGCAGGTGATCGGCGGCAACATCGCCACCGGTGCTGCCGCGCGCGCGCTGGTCGATCATGGCGCCGACGGCGTCAAGGTCGGCATCGGCCCGGGCTCGATCTGCACCACCCGCATCGTCGCTGGCGTGGGCGTGCCGCAGATCACTGCGGTCTCCAACGTGGCCGAAGCCCTCAAGGGCACCGGCGTGCCGCTGGTGGCCGACGGCGGCATCCGCTACTCGGGCGACATCGCCAAGGCACTGGCTGCCGGCGCGCATGTGGTCATGATGGGCGGCATGTTCTCCGGCACCGAAGAGGCACCGGGTGAAGTGTTCCTGTACCAGGGTCGTTCCTTCAAGAGCTACCGCGGCATGGGTTCGGTCGGCGCGATGAAGGACGGCGCGGCCGATCGCTACTTCCAGGAAGACAATACCGCCAACGTCGACAAGCTGGTCCCCCCCCCCCCCCGCGCCGGCCGCGCCAACCGGCGCCGCCCCCAAGCTAGGCCGAGCGCCTGGCCGAAGGAGTTCTGATGAAAGTATTGCTGCGTGCCGTGCTGTTCCTGGACGCGTTGCTGAATCTGCTGCTCGGCATCGTCATGCTGCTGTCGCCTTTCACGACCCTTTATAGCGCGCTGCAACTGCCGCAGCCGCAGCCCGCGATGTACGGGCAGTTACTCGGCGTGGCCTTGACCGGCCTGGCCTTGCTGCTGTGGCAGGCAACCGTCAACGGGCAGCTCACGGTGGCGGTGGCGCGAACAGTCGGGCAGGTCAACCTCGCCAGCGCGGTGCTGATCGTGGCGTGGATGCTTATGTTCGACCTGCCGGTGCAGGGTGCCGGAAAGATCTGGCTGCCGGTGCTGGCCGCGGTCCTGGCCTTCTTCGCCGCGGTGCAGATCCCGGCCGCCAAGCGCGTACGCGTGCGCGAACGCGAGCAGCGTGAACAACGCGAGCTGCAAAAAGAGACGCAAAACAAGGATGCCGGCACAGTCCCCGTGGCACGCCGCACGTCTACTGCGAAATCCACCCGAACGACGTCACGGACGAATTCGTGCGCGAGTTCGCGCCCAAGGGCATCATCCTGTCCGGCAGCCACGCCAGTACCTACGAAGACCACCAGCTGCGCGCGCCGCAGGCAGTGTGGGACCTCGGCGTGCCGGTGCTGGGCATCTGCTACGGCATGCAGACCATGGCCGTGCAACTGGGCGGCAAGGTGGAGTGGAGCGACCATCGCGAGTTCGGCTACGCCGAGATGCGCGCGCATGGCCACACCGCGCTGCTCAAGGACCTGGAGGATTTCTCCACGCCCGAAGGCCACGGCATGCTCAAGGTCTGGATGAGCCACGGCGACAAGGTTGCCGAGCTGCCGCCGGGCTTCAAGCTGATGGCGTCCACGCCCAGCTGCCCGATCGCCGCCATGGCCGACGAAGCGCGCGGCTACTACGCCGTGCAGTTCCACCCGGAAGTCACGCATACCGCCAAGGGYCGCGACATCCTGGAGCGCTTCGTGCTGAAGATCGCGGGCGCCAAGCCTGACTGGGTCATGCATGACCACATCACCGAAGCCGTCGCCAAGATCCGCGAACAGGTGGGCGACGAAGAAGTGATCCTCGGCCTGTCCGGCGGCGTCGATTCCTCGGTGGCCGCAGCCCTGATCCACCGCGCCATCGGCGACCAGCTCACCTGCGTGTTCGTCGACCACGGCCTGCTGCGCCTGAACGAAGGCAAGATGGTGATGGACATGTTCGCCGGCCGCCTGCACGCCAAGGTCATCGCCATCGACGCGTCCGAGCAGTTCCTTGGCCACCTGGCCGGCGTGACCGATCCGGAGCAAAAGCGCAAGATCATCGGCCGCGAGTTCGTCGAAGTGTTCCAGGCCGAGGCCAAGAAGCTGACCAACGCGAAGTGGCTGGCTCAAGGCACGATCTACCCCGACGTGGTGGAGTCCGGCGGCACCAAGACCAAGAAAGCCACCACCATCAAGAGCCACCACAATGTGGGCGGCCTGCCGGAAACGCTCGGCCTGAAGCTGCTCGAACCGCTGCGCGACCTGTTCAAGGACGAAGTCCGCGAACTCGGCGTGGCGCTCGGCCTGCCGCCGGAGATGGTCTACCGCCACCCGTTCCCGGGCCCGGGCCTGGGTGTGCGTATCCTGGGCGAGGTCAAGCGTGACTACGCCGAACTGCTGCGCCGCGCCGACGCAATCTTCATCGAAGAGCTGCGTGGCACGGTTGCTACCGAGCAGGATGCCGCTGCCGGCATGTGCGAGCCTTCGCAAGTCGGCAAGAGCTGGTACGACCTGACCAGCCAGGCCTTTGCGGTGTTCCTGCCGGTCAAGTCGGTTGGCGTGATGGGCGACGGCCGCACCTATGACTACGTGGTCGCGCTGCGCGCGGTGCAGACCACCGACTTCATGACGGCGCACTGGGCGCATTTGCCGTACGCGCTGCTGGGCCGCTGCTCGAACCGCATCATCAATGAGGTTCGTGGTTTGAATCGCGTGGTGTACGACGTGTCGGGCAAGCCGCCGGCGACGATCGAGTGGGAGTGAAATCGGGTCCTTCGGGGACTATCGCCGGCCAGTGGAACAGGTTGGCGGTAGAACCCGGAGGCCGGATTAAGGCCCTCCCGTTTACTATCCAGACCAAATCGGTCTTTGACGGTAAAAACCCCCCTTTGGAAAGCACGATTTCATGCGGTTTTCCGGGCATGAGCAGGCTTCCTGGCTCCCGACGGTAAAAAGCCGTCACGACTCGATCTCTCAAACGGGATGCGGCTCACGCCGCTCGCCACTGTCGCTGACGATTCCCAGACCAGGCTCAGGCGCGGGCTCACACCGTGGCGTCCGGTAACGCCACGGGCTCGCACCAATGACGTGTCGGTCATCGCGGCGCTGCCGTTCCCTTTATAGCGCGGAACCGTTTCTTCGCGAACGCCGGGCGCGTCCATGGGCTTGGGAGGCTCAGAAAGCGACACAACACTGGATCCAGCGCCTCCCCAAATTTCGTCACCCACTCCACCATACCGATCAAAATTGCTACCTGCGCTGGCTCCCCAAGCACGAGCACGAGCAGGGGGAAACGCCGCCGCTCTAGTAGGAAAGCAATTGGCCGCCGCTGCCGGGCACCTGCGCCGCTGTGCCCAGCCTGTTCGTCGCTAGGGCRCGGATCAGCACGTCACGATTGGTAAGGATGTGCTCGCGCATCAATGCCTCGGCGCGGCCGACCTCGTGCAGCGCCAGCGCGTCCACGATGCGGTAGTGCTCCGCCAGCGCCTGCCGACTGTGGTCGCGCTGGTACAGCAGCATCAGGGCGTCATGGTCGTGGGGATGCGATTTGCTGTCGAAGATGATGGGCAACTGCCGCGCGCGGCGCACGGCGTCGGTCAGCCAGCTGTTGTCCGCCAACTCCAGCAGCGCGTAGTGAAAGTCGAGATTCATGTTCTGCCACAGCAGGGCCTGCTGGTCGTTCCACTCTTCCTCGTGCAGCACCCGCCGCTGAGCCGCCAGGAGGCCGCCCAGGCGCTCCTGTTCGGCGTGCATCAGGCCGCGCTCGCCGATCAGCCGGCAGCCCAAGCCCTCGAGCGTGGCCCGCACGGTGAAGGCGTCCTTGATGTCCTTGGGCTGGAAGCGGCGGACCAGGAAGCCGCGATTGGGCTGGTAGACCAGCAGGCCCTCGTCGGCGAGCCGGGCCAGCGCATCGCGCACCGGCGTGCGGGAGACGCCCAACTCCTGGGCCAGTGTGACCTCCATCAAGTGGGACCCGGGCGGAATCTCGCCGTCGAAGATGCGGTTGCGCAGGGTATCCGCGACTGATAGCGCGCGGGTCCGGGAAGTTTCGGGAGAGGACATCTTTCTGGATTGTGGATTCAGTCGGTGTGGATGTGTCGGCTGCGGATGAGATTACCCCACATTGTCCGCTCGCCGGCAAGGAACCGGCTGGTCTGCTCGGGCGTCGAGGGGAATCTCTCTGCTCCGCTGGCCTCGATCGCCTGGGCGAGCTGCCCGTCATCGAGCGCCTGCGCAAGGGCGCCATGTAGCTTGCCGATAATCTCCTTCGGCGTYTCGGCCCGCGTAAACAGGCAGGTCCAGCTATAGATCTCCACCGGGATGCCCGATTCCTTCAGCGTGGGCACGTCCGGCAGCGACGCGATCCGCGCGCGCGACGCCACCGCGAGCGGCCGCAGCGTGCCGCTGCGGATATGGGGCAGCACGGTGGCCGGATTGGAAAACATCATCTGCACCTGGCCGCCGATGGTGTCCGCGATGGCCGGCGCATTGCCGCGATAGGGGATGTGCGTGAGCACGACGCCGGTCGCCTGCGCKAACAGTTCGCCAGACAGGTGGGAAGTGTTGCCATTGCCCGCGCTGCCGAAGTTGATCCGCCCGGGCTGCGCCCGTGCCATGCGCAGCAGGTCCGCCAAGGTCTTCGCCTTCGATGCCGAATTGAYGACGAGCACGTTCGGGCCGCGGCTGACGCAGCCGACCGGCGTGAAGTCGCGGGCCGGATCGTAGGGCGGGCGCGCCATCATCAATGGCGCGTTGATCTGCTCGGCGGGCGTCCCCAGCAGCAGGGAATAGCCGTCCGCCGGCGCGCGCAAGACCTGCGCGGCACCCAGCGTGCCGCTGGCGCCGCTCTTGTTCTCCACTACCACGGATTGGCCCAACTGCCGGGACAGGTTCTTCGACAGCAGGCGGGCGATCGTGTCGGTGGTCCCGCCAGCAGGGAATGGCACGACCAGCGAGAGCGGTCGCGCGGGCCATGCAACGCTCGTTTCGGCGTGCGCCCAGGAGGCGGGGCAGACGGTGCCGACGAGCGCGAGCAGCAGGACGGGGCGAGTCCGGCGGAGGGATTTCAGGGTAGGCATGTGCAGGTCTCCTTTCTTCTGTATGTATGCATATTAGCGTGATTAATGCTTCAAGCTTACTTTATTTGTTGAAAAAATAAAAACATGCATACATACTATTCGAACCACGACCAGCCAGACTCATCATGCGAAAGACTGCATTGCTCCAGAAACTGATCCATGCACCGGAACTCCTTGTCATGCCGGGTGCCTTTGACCCCCTGTCCGCCCGCATCGCGCAGGAGGCGGGTTTTCCCGCGGTGCAGTGCTCAGGCTTCGGCATTTCCGTGAGCCGGCTGGGACTGCCGGACTACAGCTTCCTCTCGCTGTCCGATATGGTCGCGGCCACGCAGCAGATAGTCGACGCCATCGACCTGCCGGTCATGGCCGACGGCGATACCGGCTTTGGCAATGCCGTCAACGCTTGGTATGCGGTCAAGGCCTTTGAGCGCATTGGCTGCGCGGGCGTCAATATCGAGGACCAGGTCATGCCCAAGCGCTGCGGCCACCTGGAGGGCAAATCCATCGCGCCGCTGGACGAAGCAGTGCAGAAGATCCGCGCCTGCGCCGAGGCGCGCGCGGATCCGGATTTCGTGATCAACGCGCGTACCGACGCGCTTGCCGTGGGCGGCATCGAGGAAGTGATCCGTCGCGGCAATGCCTACCTGGAGGCCGGGGCGACCATGATCTTCGTGGACGGCATGACGTCCAAGGAGTTGGCGCGGCAGGCCGTGCAGGGAATTCGCGGGCCGGTGGCGATCAATGTGGTCGAAGGCGGCAAGTCGCCCGAGGCCTTCACGTTCGAGGAGATGCAGCGCATCGGCATTGCGCGCGTGAGCCTGCCCGCCACGCTGATGCTGGCTGCCATCCAGGGCATGCGTGACGCGCTGACGGCGCTGCGCGCCAACGGCTACGCCGGTGGCCCCGGGGCGCGGTTGGCGGACTTTCGCGAGCAGCTCGAGCTGGTCGGTTTCAAGGAGGTGTTCGCGCTGGAGCAGCGCTATTTGGCCGGGCTGCAGCATCCCGGCACCGCACGGTGAGGTGAGCACTATGTATGCATCACCGCGCAACATCATCGAGAAGATCTGGGACCAGCATGTTGTGGCGCAGCTGGATGGCGAGCAGGCGCTGCTACATGTCGACCGGGTCTTCCTGCACGACCGCGCCGGGCCGCGCGTGCTGGCCGGCCTGGAGGAGGGGGGGCATCGCGTGGCGCATCCGAGCCTTGTGTTCGGCACCATGGACCACATCGTCGACACTCAGCCGGGCCGGTGCGACGACACGCTGGTTCGGGGCGGGCGCAGCTTCATTGAGGCCTTTCGCGCCGCCACGCAGCGCTCGGGCATCCGCCTGTTCGACCTGGGCACTCCACGTCAGGGCATCGCGCACGTGATCTCTCCGGAGCTGGGCATCGCCTTGCCGGGCACCACCCTGGTCTGCTGCGACAGCCATACCTGCACTGTTGGGGGCATTGGCGCGCTGGCATGGGGCATCGGCACTACCGAAGGCGAGCATGCCGTCGCCACGCAGTGCCTGGTGCGAAGCAAGCCACGGACCATGCGGGTGTCGTTCCATGGCAGCCTCGGGCCGGCGGTGTCGGCCAAGGACATGGTGCTGGCCTTGATCGGCAGGTTCGGCGTCAGCGGTGGCGACGGGCATGCCATCGAATTTTCGGGCGAGGCAGTGCGGACGCTGGATGTGGAGGGGCGGCTGACCTTATGTAATATGGCCGTCGAGTTCGGCGCCTGGACTGGTCTGGTGGCGCCAGACGCGCGTACCGTCGAATGGCTGGCGGGGCGGCCCTTTGCCCCTTCAGGTGCCGCCTGGGATGCAGCGGTTTCGGATTGGCTCGCGCTGCGCTCGGACGATGACGCGCACTGGGACAAGGAGCTGGAGTTGGACTGCGCGGAGCTCGTTCCCCAGGTGAGCTGGGGAACCCATCCCGGCCAGGTCGTGGGCATCACCGGCGCAGTGCCGCCTCCCGCCGACGCGGATGCCGAGCGCGCGCTCCGCTATATGGAGCTGCACCCCGGGCAGCCGATGCTGGGKACTCCCATCGACGCGGCCTTCATCGGCTCCTGCACCAATAGCCGCCTGCCCGACCTGCGCGCCGCCGCGCAGGTGGTGCGGGGACGACGCGTGCGCCCTGGCGTAAAGGCCATCGTGGTGCCCGGATCGACCAGTGTGAAGCATGCCGCAGAAAGTGAGGGCCTGGATCGTGTGTTCACGGAAGCAGGCTTCGAGTGGCGCGAAAGCGGCTGCTCGTTGTGCTTCTTCGCCGGCGGCGATAACTTCGACCAGCCTGGCAAGCCCGGGCGCCGCGTGATCACCAGCACCAACCGCAACTTCGAGGGCAGGCAGGGCCCGGGTGTGCGCTCTCACCTGGCCAGCCCGGCAACGGTGGCGGCCTCAGCCATCGCCGGCTGCATAGCCGATCCACGTCCGCTGCTGCGCTAGGGAGCATCACATGGAACAGTTCATCCAACTGAAGGGAATCGCCGCTCCGCTGATGCGAGCCAACATCGATACCGATCTTCTCATTCCCTCGCGCGAGATCAACTCACCCGGGCGAGATGGCTATGGTGAGAAGCTGCTCGCGCCTTGGCGCTATGAAGCCAGCGGGAGCGGGAACGGACAGCGTGTCGAGCGCCCCGACTTTGTGCTCAATCGCGAACCCTACCGCCGGGCGACGATCCTGCTGGCCGGCGAGAACTTCGGCAGCGGATCCTCGCGCGAGGCCGCCGTCTGGGCGGTGCGGCAGTTTGGCTTTCGCTGCGTCATCGCGCCGTCGTTCGGCGCGATCTTCCAGAGCAACTGCTACCGCAATGGCGTGCTGCCGGTGGTGCTGCCCGCGAATGAAATTGCCGTGCTGGCTGCCGAAGCCGAGCGGGAGGTGCTGGAGCTGACCGTCGATCTTGAGTCCTGCACGGTGCGGCACCCGCAGGGCCGCTGCTTGCCGTTCATCGTCCCCCCGAGCGAACGCACCCTGCTGCTCGAAGGGCTCGATGCCATTGGCCTGACTTTGAAGCGCCGGGCCGAGATCGAGGCGTACCAGGCGGCGCTGCGTGAGACGCGTCCCTGGGTTTTGGCCGTAGAAGAGCCGCTTTGACATCTCAGGTGGCCAGAGACCGTGCTGGCCACCTCATCTCACCTCACCTCACCGAAACGGTTCGATCCAGACCATGACAAACACTGCATTCATCGGACTCGACTACTTTGTCGATATCACGCACCCGGACGGCAAGATCGCGCATTGCATCTCGCGATGAGTGGCGTCGTTAAGACGCCTCGATGCCGCTCCAGACCTCAGCTTGGGGTGGCTGGATCTACACGACGCTCGTCTTCACAAGGTTGCGACCGCCGCMCTTCGCCGCATAACAAGCAGTGTCCGCTGTCTTTATCCAGGCATCCCACGCCCCGCCATTCCGGTCGCTCCAGGCCACACCGATGCTCGCGGTAACGCTAACGCGCCCGCCGTCGATCACAATGGACATTGCTTCGATTCGCTTGCGAAGCCGTTCAGCGACCGCTCTGGCAGCTTGCTCGTCGACGTTCGGAAGAAAGAGCGCGAACTCCTCGCCTCCGTATCGCGCAAGGACGTCCCCCTCGCGCAGTCCATCTCGGACAGCTGTAGCAACCGACGCCAGCACGAGGTCTCCCACAGGATGCCCGAATCTGTCGTTGATCTGCTTGAAGTGGTCCACATCCAGGATCGCGAGAGCGCTGTTTGCGAGCGGCGCTGGAGGAAGGCGCCCCAGGAACCATCGGCGGTTACCGACGCCGGTCAGCGCATCGGTGTCCGCTGCAAGCTGAAGACCCGCTTCGCGCCGCTCCCTGACGAGTGTCACAACCAGCAGTGCAATCCAGAAATTGAAGAATATCTGAAGAAAAAAGGCAGTCGAAAAGTCAAATTCCGATGGAATATCGAGAACGATGCAAACGAGGCGCACAGCATAGATCAGCGCACTCACCAGGAGGCACGCAGCCAACGGACGACGCACAGGCAGTGGCTCGCTATGTCGGTCCTGCCATATCTCGACTGCCGAAGCTGCGAGGGACATTACCGCGGTCAGGTGAAAGACGCTCGCCCGCTGAGAATTCACAAGCGGGAATCCCGACACTATGCCAAACATGAACCATGCTGCCGGCACGAGTACGACAATCCAGTAAAGGCTCCGGCGGCGGCCACTTAGGCGCCGTATGCCGTCCCAGAGCAGCGGATAGGCGATCGTCCCTAAAAGAAGACTCAAATGCGTCCACAGCCAAAGCGGTAAGGCGGCCCGCTCCCCAAACGCAGCCAGCACTGCACCAATTGCCAAAGCAATCAAAGCAACGGCGAGACGCCCTAAACCCGTGCGCCGGGACGAACGCTTGCGGCTATGCAAGATTGCCGCAGCGCCTGCAATCAACGAGGTGTTGTGCAGAAGAATAATGGTGCCCACATCGAAAGTCGGGTGCATATAGCCCCTTCGGCTCCCATACACGAATTATCGAAGAAGCACTTTTCCACAAAGATGACTGGCGCGATTGGGATTTGCCCCAGCCCAAATCGCGCATGCACAGTGACTCGCCGCGGAACCGGGCAGCGACGCCCACTTTGGTATCGAAGTGGACGACGCGCTCGAAATGGCAGCGCAAACCGAAGTATAGCTGCGGCCGGGCCGGCGAACCGTCGCTTGTCTGCTGCGGATTCAACCTGTCGATGCAACGGATTGATGGCATCGTTCAGCCGGTGTATCGAAGTCTGGTGTCTTTCGGGGGCGCTCATTGAGCCGCCTCGCTCCGGCTAGCCCCGGCGGGCCTGGCGCTCAGAAGACGTGGCGGATGCCGACCAGCGCGCCAATCATGTTCTTCTGTCCGGGCGCCTGTGCGTAGCTGAACAGGTAGCCGATGAAGGGGCCATCATTGGCCAGGCTGCCGTTATGCGCCCACGCGGTCGTGAGATAGACGTCGGTTTGCCCCACGCGTTCATACAAGCCCGATGGGCGTCCCGTCAGACGAACCGTGGGATGGGTCCTCGTTGCGGCGTCTGGTCCGGGAGCGCAATCCCTTCCCGGTCGATGTAGCACCACCCCCATCCCTCAGGCGGGTCATACCCCTCAATGATTGGATGTCCGGTTTTCTCGAAATGCGCGCGTGCATGCTTGAGGGGAGAGCTATCGCAGCAGCCAACGTGACCGCAGGATCGGCACAAGCGAAGATGCACCCACGGACTGCCCACTTTGATGCATTCTTCGCAACCCAGAGCGCTTGGCACGACATCGCGGATCGTATTCGTATGGTCACAGGTCTTCATTCCACCTCCTTTGTCAGTCTGCTGAAGTAACTGTGGATCTGGGAAATGGCAGCGGCTCCATCGCCGACTGCGGCAGCAACGCGCTTGGTCGAGCCAGCGCGGACGTCGCCGATTGCAAAGACTCCGGTCATGCTGGTCTCGAGCGATGAGGTCGATGCGCCAGTAAGAATGAAGCCCTTGTCATCCGTCGCGATCGAATCGTTGAGCCAGCAGGTATGCAGCGTCGCACCGATGAACAGGAACAGGTGGCAGATGTCGTAGTGCGTCGAGGTCCCGCTGGCGCGAGAGCGGAGTCCGGTGGATTCATCGCCAAGAGCCGTCAGCTTCGGGAAGTTTGGCGGTGGTTGGCGTGAACCAGCGCGGCGTCACGCGAGGCGAGTTTCGATCGGCAACCCGGATTTCAACGTTTTCGTAAATACCAATCAACCTTTGGTATGGTCGATCAGCTCGAAGGCATCTCAGGATGCTCGAGTCGGCCGGCGATCCCCGCGGCCTTCACGTCTGGATCCCGCTCAATTTCCTCGCGACGCCAATCCCCTAAGGCTGTGCTCATGATTTCGGGCCGTGGCCGCTCCTTTCACTTGCGCACGGTTGGTTCGCGCGTCGATCCCCGTTGTCTCGTGCAATCCCAGGTGATATCAAAAGTTTTGAACGACATTGACAATACCGATTGGCTGTTCACACACTTTCCTTCGCTATAGTTCTTCACATGGACGGCGCGGATACGCAACAGAGCGAACAAGGTGCCGCCATGCAAGAACCAAAAATCATTGAATAAATTTCATCGGAGATATCACATGTCGAACGCCAAACTTGAAGTCCTGACCCCGCGCAACAGCCAACTGATCATCATCGACCACCAGCCCCAGATGGCYTTTGGCGTGCAGTCGATGGACCGCCAGACCATGAAGAACAACGTCGTGGGCCTGGCCAAGGCRGCSAAGATCTTCGASGTGCCGACMACCATCACCACGGTMGARAGCGAKTCGTTCTCCGGCTACACCTACCCCGAACTGCTCGACGTCTTCCCCGGCAAACAGACGCTGGAGCGTACCTCGATGAACTCCTGGGACGACCAGAAGGTGCGCGACGCGCTGGCCGCCAATGGCCGGAAGAAAGTGGTGGTGGCCGGCCTGTGGACCGAGGTCTGCAACACCACCTTTGCGCTGTGCGCGATGCTGGAAGGTGACTACGAGATCTACATGGTGGCCGACGCTTCAGGCGGCACGACCAAGGAAGCGCATGACTACGCCATGCAGCGCATGGTTCAGGCAGGCGTGGTGCCCGTGACCTGGCAACAGGTCATGCTGGAGTGGCAACGGGACTGGAAGAACCGCGAGACGTACGACGATGTGATGGCCGTGGCCAAGGAGCACTCGGGCGCCTATGGCATGGGCGTCGACTACGCCTACACGATGGTCCACAAGGCCGAGCAGCGCACCGCCACGAAGCACGAGTCGCTGGCGCCGGTCCATGCACAGGTGATCGAGCGCTAATCCTGCATTCGCGGGCTGGACGCTMCAGAGGGCGTCCAGTCGCGGCTTGAAGCAAGATCGCGATCTCAAATGAAAAAGGGAACTCCCATGTCCAAACTACCTTTGCTCGAACCCGCCGATTGTGCATTGATCCTCGTTGATGAACAGGCAGGCCTTGCGTTCGCTGCGGGTTCTCAAGACCCCCAGATTCTGCGCAGCAATGGCCTTGCGGTCGCGAAGACGGCGGTCGCTTTTGGCTTGCCGGTTGTGGTCTCCACCTCGGCCTCGAAGGTGTACAGCGGCCCATTGATGCCGGCGTTTCGAGACGTGCTGCAAAACGTCACGCCGATTGAACGCCGCAACATGAACCTTTGGGAAGACGATGCGGTGCGCGACGCGATTACGGCTACCGGAAAGCGTACGCTGATCATCGCCGGCATGCTGACGGAGGCCTGCGTGAGTTTCCCGGTTCTTTCAGCGTTGTCCGAGGGATATCAAGTCTACGTCGTCGCCGATGCTTGCGGTGGGCTGACACCAACAAGCCATGACCTCGCGTTGCGACGGATGGCTTCCGCCGGCGCAGTCATGACTTCCTGGCTCCAACTCCTTCTCGAATTCCAGAGGGACTGGACTCGTCATGACACCTATGAGAAGGCCCGCTCGATCGTGGTTGAGCATGGTGGCGGGTATGGCACGGGCCTCGCGTATGCGCGTGACATGATCAAGCCGGCATGAGCCGCCTCAATGTAGGCGCTTAATGCTCTGCGAGCCGCGCTGGCAAAAGAAGCCGGTCTCGGACGGCGGCTCGCCGCGCTGATCCGGCAGGCCAATATCCGTGTCGACTGACCTGCCGCTCGCGGGGGAGAAGTGGTGGCACTCGGGTTCAGGCTACCGGCTTGCGCCCGACGCTGCGAATGAGCTGGGTGACACGCCCCATGTACTGGTCGAAGTACTGGTTGGCCTGTGCCTGGCTGTCGATGGGCCGCGCGACGGTGCGGCCTTCGGCTTCGAGCTTGGCTCGGATCTCCGGTTTGGCTAGCGCGTCCCCGATCGCACCGCGCAGCAAGGCGACCCGTTCGGCGGGCGTGCCCTGCTTGACGAAGTAACCACCGCCGATCACGTATTCGAAGTCGGGCATCTGCCGGCTTTGCGAGATCAGGGGGATGTGTCTGAGCGGCGCAGGCAACGACCTCGAAAAGCTCGTCAGAACCTTGAGGCGGCCCTGTCCCTGCATGCTGTCGAACGCGGACTGGTAGGGCAGGATGGCAAAGTCCACCTCGCCGCCGGCAACGCCCTGCAGCGCGGGGGCGGCGCCCTTATATGGCACGTGAAGGAAGGGCGTGCCGATGCGGGTGCCGAGGGCGTCGCCCATCAGATGATAGATCGAGTCGATGCCGACGGTGGCGTAGGTCAGCGGCTTGCTCTTGTTCTGCTTCGCCAGGTCGAGGAACTTGTCCAGTGTGTCGGCAGGCAGGCCGCTGCGCACTAGGAGCACGATATTGGCGTCGCTGATGGGGGCCGCCAGCATGAAGTCCTGGGGCTTGTAGCGGGCTGCGGGATTCAGCAACGGGGACAGAAACACCTCGTTGATCGAGCCGTGAAAGAAGGTATACCCGTCGGCCGGCGCGGCCAGCACCTTGTTGGCGCCGATCACCCCGGTGCCGCCTCCATAGTTCTCGACGACCACCAGCTGCTTCACGCTCTTGCCGATGGACTCCCCGAATATGCGTGCAGACGTATCGCTGGCACCGCCCGCCGGATAGGGCACCACCAGCGAGAGGGGCCGGCTCGGGAAGATCTCCGCCGCGAAGGCTGGCAGGGTCGTGAGCAATGGGGAGCCGGCAGTCAGGCCGGCGTATTGCAGGAAGCGGCGGCGGGTGTGCGAAATCATATTTGTCTCCTGTCGTTCATTTTTTTTAAGCGAGATAGCTTCGCGCGAGGCTTGCCCAGAATGCGGCGCCTACCGGGAGGGCCTCGTCGTTGAAGTCGTACATGGGGTTGTGGACCATGCAGCCACCGTCTTCGCCGGTGCCATTGCCCAGGCGGACGTAGGCGCCGGGCCGATGTTCCAGCATGTAGGCGAAGTCCTCGCTGCCCATCACCGGCGCTCGCGCCACGACGTTCTCCTCGCCCAGCAGGCGGATCGCCACCTCGCGCGCACGCTCGGTCTGGCAGTCGTGATTGACCAGGACGGGATACTTGCGCTCGTAGACCACGTCGGCGTCGAGCTGGAAGCTGCTGGCCTGCGTGACCACGAAATCCTGCAGGCGGGCTTCGATGTGGGCGCGCACGCTGGGGTCGAGCGTTCTCACGCCAATCTTGACCGTCGCGGTTTCCGGGACGATGTTGTAGGTCGCGCCGGCCTGGATGGAGCCGACGGTAATGACCGCCGACTTCAGCGCATCGATCTCGCGGCTGACGATGGACTGCAGGCCAAGCACGATGCTGGCCGCACCCTGCATCACGTCGATGCCGTGATGCGGCATGGCGCCATGGGCCGACCGCCCGGTCAGTGTCACCGTGGCGCGGTCGAACGAGGCCATGGCCGGACCTGTGATGAGGCCGATCTGCCCGACCGGCAAGCCCGGGGAGTTGTGCAAGGCATAAACCTCATCGCAGGGAAATCGCTCGAACAAGCCGTCTTCCAGCATGCGCAACGCGCCGCCTTCGTTCTCCTCGGCCGGCTGGAAGATCAGGATCAGCGTCCCATTGAAATCGACGGACTCGGCCAGATACCGCGCCGCGCATAGCAGGATGGCCGTGTGCCCGTCGTGACCGCAGGCGTGCATCTTGCCGGGCAAGGTGCTGGCGTAGTCCAGCCCCGTCTTTTCCTGGATAGGCAGCGCGTCCATGTCGGCGCGAATGCCCAGGGTCCGCTTGCCGCGCCCTTTCCTCAGTGTGCCGACAACGCCCGTCGTGCCCAGGCCGCGGTGGACTTCGTAGCCCCAGCCCCCCAGCAGTTCGGCGACGAGGTCACTGGTGCGATGCTCCTCGAACGCCAGTTCGGGATGAGCGTGGATCTGGCGGCGGATCGCCACAAACTCTGGCGCGATGGCCTTGATGGCGCGCCGCAGGTCGGCGGGGTAGGGGCTCATGGGCTCGTCGGTATCAGGTGAATTGCCAGATTATCTTCGGATGCTTCCGTCGTATCCATGACAACTCTGGGGGCAAATCGTTGTATAAACGACAACAGTCAGACAACAATCAGACGACGAGTCAGGGATAGCGGATGGAAGACATGCTGGATCGGAAGCGGGCGCTGTGCCTGCTGCAGATCATCGAGACGGGCTCCGTGCGGGGCGCGGCGGAGGTGCTGGAGCTGGACCCCTCGGTGGTGAGCCGCGCGGTGGCCAAGCTGGAGGAGGACACGGGCCTGACGCTGCTGGAGCGGCGCGGGCGAGGCGTGGTCGTCACCGACGCCGGCCGCATGATCGCACTCTTCGCCCGCCGCCAGCAGGACCTGCACGACACGTTCCTGGCCGAGGTCAACAACCTGAAGAACGCCCAGCGCGGGCACATCGAAGTGGTCTTCGGGGAGGGCTTCATCGACCTGGTGTTCGAGCCGGTGCTGCGCGAGTTCCTGGTCGCACATCCCGACGTGACCTACAACATCCGGGTGGCGGGCACCGAAGAAACGGTACGCTGCATCCTGGAAGACGTCGCGCACATCGGACTGGTGTTCCAGCCGCCCAACGACGAGCGCCTGCGCTCGCACTACTCGCGGCTGGCACCAATCCGCCTACACGTTCGCAAGGACCATCCGCTGGCGCGGCGCCGCAATGCGCTGACACTGGCGGACCTGGCGCCGCACCAGGGAGCGGCGCTGGTCGAGTCCTTCGGCGTGCGCAAGCACGTACAGGCGGCGGAGTTGGACGAGCACATCACGCTGAAGCCCATGCTCGTCACCAACTCGTTCAAGGTCTTGTGGGAATTCGCGGCGATGGGGCTGGGCTACATCATGACGCCGCGCTCGGTGGCGCTGAAGGGCGCGCAGTTTGCCGATCTGATATCGCTGCCGCTGGCGAATCCGATCCTCAATAACAGCCGCATCCACGTCGTCACGCGAGCCGGGCGACCGTTGTCGCYGGTAGCCGGCACCCTTCTGCGGCACCTTGTCAAGGCGTTGCCCTCGGTCTGAGTTCACGCCAAGGGCAGGCTGTCGCGTGTGACTCCCAGTCTCGCTTTCGGGGTCATCGTACCATCGCACCTTTTGTCCAGAACCCCGTTTATTGCCATAATAGCGACCGTTTCTGACCAGATCCTGCAAGGGGCCGGTCAATCGTCTGTTAGTCGTAAGGCACTTTTTTGAGTGGCGCATGGAAGAACAAATCACCGTCTACGCTTTCCCGGTATTCCTGCTCTTGATGCTGGCGGAACTGGCTTACGGCCTGTTCGCCGGTCGCAATACCTATCGCCTGAATGATGCCCTCAGCAACCTGAGCCAGGGCTTGCTAAGCCAGCTGGTGGCCAGTGTCAGCCAGCTCTTTCAGATCGGCCTGTACGTCTTGACGTGGCGCCGGGTGGCACTGTTTCCCCATGCCGGCCTGTGGGGCAGTGTCTGGGGTTGGCTGCTGGCGATCGTGATGTTCGATTTCTGCGACTACTGGCTACATCGGGTCGGGCATGAAAGTGCGGTGTTCTGGGCCGCCCATGCCGTGCATCACCAGAGCCAGGATTTCAATCTGTCCACCGCGCTGCGGCAGGAGAGCACGGTTGCCTTCCTGGGATGGCCGTTTTACTTGCCGATGGCGTTGGCCGGGGTTGCCCCGCAGCAGTTTGCGCTGGCCGGCCTCATCGTGCTGCTATACCAATTCTGGATCCATACCGAGCACATCGGCAAGCTGGGCTGGTTTGACCGCGTGTTTTCCTCGCCGTCCAACCATCGTGTGCATCATGCGGTCAACGACCAGTACCTGGACAAGAACTACGGCGGGATGCTGATCATCTGGGACCGGCTGTTCGGCACCTTTGCCGAGGAGGAGGAGAAGCCGGTGTATGGTACTCGCAGCCCCCTCAATAGCTGGAGTCCGCTATGGGCGGTGGCTTCCGGTTATGTGCCGCTGTGGCAACTGGCGCGCCGTGCGCCACGCTGGCAGGACAAGCTCAAGGTGTGGTTCAAGGCGCCGGGCTGGCTGCCACCCGGCGTGAGCGATGATAGTGCGCCCTTTGACCTGCAGCGTGCACGCCAGCGCTTCGATCCGCCGCTGGTGGCCGGCGCCGCGCCAGCGGCCCTGCTGCAGTTCGCGCTGCTGATGATGGCAAGTGCCGGCTATCTGTGGCAAAGCGATCAGATGGGGAGCGGCCTGCTGTGGGGGCTGGCACTGTTGCTGATAGCCGGTCTGGCTGGTCTGGGCGCCCTGCTGCAAGGGAGGATGCGGCCACGCAGCCTGCTGGGGCTGGATGTGCTGCTGTTGTTGCTGCTGGCCGGATTGCTGTGGCGCTGACTGGCACCCAGCCGCCAAGTGAAAAAACGGTGGGCTGGACACAATAAAGGCGACATCTTCTCTCAGGGCCGTGCGTGCACGCTCCCTGAGGTAGGCACTTCGGMTTCCCGCATCGTTCTTGATCAAATCCCGCGGATTCGCACGCGCGCGACGACCACGAGGTTGACCGGTCCCAGCCTCATCTGGGTGCGCAAGATCTGGAGCGCCTGGTCGATCAGCGAAGCCTTTGCCCGAGGCGCTGCCGCGACAAGGAAGCGCTCCTCGAAGGCCTGGCGCTGATCGTAGCAGTTGAACGCGATGGCTGTGGCCGTCAACAGTCCCAAAGCCCGTCGTAGATGATCAAGACAAAACGGGGCGACGTCATCCAGGCTCCGCGAAACTGCGCCTTGTATGGGTCTTGCGATACTACCGCGATGAAGCTCGGGCCTGTTGGTCGGATCGAGGYCGGTCCTCACGGTAGGCTTCTACCAGATGGTGTGCAGTTTCCTGCATAACATTGGGGTGACGCCGGAAACGTGACCGGACGATCGTTGCAACGGGGAGGGCGCGGCGTCGATCGCA
The DNA here is from genome assembly GCF_056399905.1 of Cupriavidus sp. 01L46. Lineage (NCBI taxonomy): Bacteria > Pseudomonadati > Pseudomonadota > Betaproteobacteria > Burkholderiales > Burkholderiaceae > Cupriavidus > Cupriavidus sp. 01L46. The sequence goes on along the minus strand of NZ_JBFTSF010000078.1, from coordinate 2,216 downwards.
GTGCACGGCAAGAAACGGCGCCGCGACCACATGGCCCGCGGCGTCCTTTCGCAGAAGGGTCTTTTTCTGTATCCTTAAACCCGATTGACGATGGTGCCGCCAGAGCCGTCGCCMCGCAAATCGCTCCATCTCCCGCGCGAGAAAATGCTCTGCGCGCTTGTCGGTAAGAGCGACGGTAAGGCCCCAAGTTAATCACAGCCAATCCCATTCACCACGCGGGTTTGTGGCGGCCTGTTAATCATGGAGTGGGAGTAAATCCCGTTGGGAAGCATTGTTCGCTAGTTGATTGATTATTAAGGCCCTGTTTTTGCAGGGCTTTATATTTCGGATTACCGTCTGGTAGTTCGCGCATTTTTAATAATGCCATGGCGCATGAGGGCTCGCCGGTTCCGGCCATGTCCTGCGCCATGGCGTTCGCCTGTCAAATTATCCGTATGCGGCCGCGTTTGTGAAAAGCATCGATGCATTGCACGGCACCGGCGCGGCGGCGGATAATAGTGGCTACATCATTTTGAGCATCATTTTTAGAATTCCCCATGGAAATTAAAGTCAACTTTCTCGATAAGCTACGCCTTGAAGCCAAATTCGATGACTTCACGGTAGTGGCCGACCAGCCTATCCGTTATAAGGGCGATGGCTCGGCGCCTGGTCCCTTCGATTATTTTCTGGCCTCATCGGCCTTGTGTGCTGCTTACTTTGTGAAGTTGTACTGCGTAAGCCGAAATATTCCTACCGAAAATATCCGCCTGTCGCAGAATAATATTGTCGATCCGGAAAACCGTTACCAACAGATTTTCAAGATTCAAGTTGAGTTGCCGTCGGATATCTCGGAAATAGACCGCCGAGGTATTTTGCGCTCTATCGAGCGTTGTACAGTGAAGAAAGTGGTGCAGGCCGGACCCGAGTTTGTCATTGAAGAGGTAGAGAACCTAGATGCCGATGCTCAGTCGTTGCTGACGTTGAAGCCGGCTTCTGACGCCAGCACCTATATTGTGGGCAAGGATCTGCCGTTGGAGCAGACCATCACCAATATGTCGGGCGTTTTGGCAGACTTGGGCATGAAGATTGAAATCGCTTCGTGGCGCAATATCGTTCCCAATGTGTGGTCGCTGCATATCCGTGATGCGCACTCGCCCATGTGTTTTACCAATGGCAAGGGAGCGACCAAAGAAAGCGCGTTGGCGTCGGCGTTGGGAGAGTTTATCGAGCGCCTGAATTGCAACCATTTTTATGGCGGTACGTTCTGGGGCGAAGACGTCGCCAATGCGCCGTTTGTTCATTACCCGAATGAGCGCTGGTTCCAGCCTGGCCCTGAGGATGCGCTGCCGGCTGAAATTCTGGATGCGTACTGCCTGGAAATTTATAATTCCGATGGCGAATTGTATGGCTCGCATCTGTACGACACTAACTCCGGCAATGTACAGCGCGGTATCTGTTCGCTGCCGTATGTGCGGCAGTCGGACGGCGAAGTGGTGTATTTTCCGTCCAACCTGATCGAAAACCTATTCGTCAGCAATGGCATGAGTGCCGGTAATACCCTGGCCGAAGCGCAGGTGCAATGCCTGTCCGAGATTTTCGAGCGGGCGGTAAAGCGCGAAATTCTGGAAGGTGAAATCGCATTGCCTGATGTGCCGCACGAAGTGCTGGCGAAATACCCTGGCATTCTGGCCGGGATTCAGGGCTTGGAAGAGCAAGGCTTTCCGGTGCTGGTCAAGGACGCGTCGCTGGGTGGGACCTATCCAGTGATGTGCGTCACCTTGATGAATCCGCGGACAGGCGGTGTCTTTGCCTCGTTCGGCGCGCACCCAAGCTTCGAGGTGGCGCTGGAGCGGAGTCTGACGGAATTGCTGCAGGGGCGCAGTTTTGAAGGCCTGAACGATTTGCCTCAGCCCACTTTTGTCAGTAACGCCGTGACTGAATCAAACAACTTTGTTGAGCACTTCATTGATTCCAGCGGTGTGGTGTCGTGGCGCTTTTTCAGCGCCAAGGCGAATTTCGAGTTTGTTGAGTGGGATTTTTCTGGCCAGGGTGAAAACTCCAATGCCGAAGAAGCCGCAACGCTGTTCGGCATTCTCGAGGACATGGGCAAAGAGGTGTACATGGCGGTGTATGACCAACTGGGCGCCGTGGCCTGCCGGATTTTAGTGCCCGGTTATTCGGAAGTTTACCCGGTAGAGGATTTGATCTGGGATAACACAAACAAGGCGCTGTTGTTC
>NZ_JBFTSF010000077.1:0-24408 GCF_056399905.1 Cupriavidus sp. 01L46 | reverse complement strand
CATTGATATAGATCCGCTCCAGCGCCAACACACCCGCCTCAACAAAAACCGGCATCCGCTTGCGCGTCCCGAACGGCGACGTTCCCCCCACCAAATATCCACTGTGCCGCTGCGCCACCTCCGGCTTGCACGGCTGCACGCTCTTGTGCCCGGTTTGCCGCGCCAGGTTCTTGGTAGACACCGAACAGTCTCCATGCATCAGCACGATCAGCGGCTGCGCACGCTCGTCTTCCATGACCAGGGTCTTGATCACCGCGTGCTCCTCCACGCCAAGCTGGCGCGCCGATTCCCCCGTGCCGCCATGCTCGACGTAGGCATAGGCATGCTCGCCAAAGGCAACCCCATGCTGCTTGAGGAACTGGGTGGCGGGGGTTTCCGAAACGTGTTTGGTCTTGCTCATGATGGATGACGGATCGCAATGACCGCGCTGGCAACCTAGCCGCGCGGATGGTGGTGCTGGTGCAGCTCGCGCAGGCGCTCGCGCGCCACGTGCGTGTAGATCTGCGTGGTGGAAATATCGGCGTGCCCCAGCAGCAACTGCACCACGCGCAGGTCCGCGCCGTGGTTGAGCAGATGGGTGGCAAAGGCATGCCGCAAGGTGTGCGGTGACAGCGGCGCGTAGATCTCGGCTTCGCGCGCGTGGCGCTTGATCAGGTGCCAGAAGGCCTGGCGCGTCATGCCGTCGCCGCGCTGGGTGACGAACAACGCTTCGCAGGCACGCTCGCCCAACAGCGCAGGCCGGCCTTCGGCCAGGTAGCGGCGCAGCCAGTCGCCGGCCTCGGTGCCAAACGGCACCAGGCGCTCCTTGTTGCCCTTGCCGCCCACCACGCGCGCCACGCCCTCGTTCAGGCTGATCTCGATGGTCTTCATCTGCGTCAGCTCGGACACACGCAGGCCGCTGGCATACATCAGTTCCAGCATGGTGCGGTCGCGCAGGCCAAGYGGCGTGGCGGTGTCGGGTGTCTCCAGCAGCGCCTCGACCTGGGCTTCGGTCAGCGTCTTGGGAAAGCGCGGGGGCTGCTTGGCCGGGCGCAGCAGCAGGCAGGGATCGGCCGTGATCATGTGCTCGCGCAGCGCCCACTGGAAAAAGCGCTTGAACACCGTCAGGCGCCGGTTGGCGGACGAGGCGCGGGTTTCCAGGTGGCGCGAGGCGAAGTAGCCGTTGAGGGCGCTGTCGTTCACCGCCAGCAGCGCGCAGGTGCCCGAGGCATGCAGCCAGCGCGACAGCAGCGCCAGGTCGCGCCGGTAGGCGTCGATGGTGTTCTGCGCGAGGCCGTCTTCGAGCCACAGCGCGTCACAGAAGCGGTCGACCAGGGCCAGGTCGGCGAGCAGGGCTGGGCTGTCCTCGGTGTCGATGGTGTCGATGGCGGCTTTGCCGCTTTCGATGTCGTCTTCGATGTCGTCGAAATGGCCGCTGTCGTCGCTGTCGTCGCTGTCGTCGCCGTCGTCAATCTGCGCAATGTCGTYCATGCCAGCATCACCCCTTCGTGGCGCAGCAGCCAGCGTTTGATGTCAAGGAAGAAGCCGTCGCCGTCATGGTTGGCAAAGCCGCCGATGCCGCTGGCGCCAACCACGCGATGGCAGGGAATCACCAGCGGGAAGAAATTCGCCCCGCACGCCTGCCCGACCGCGCGCGGCGCGCTGGCGATCTGCCGCGCCACCGCGCCATAGGTGGTGACCTTGMCACGCGGCACGTTCGAGATCGCTTGCCAGACCCGGCGCTGGAACGCGCTGCCGACCGGCGCCAGCGGGATATCGAAGCGTGCGTCCGGATCGGCGTAGTAGGCCTCCAGCTGCCGCGCCAGGCGTTGCGTGACCGCGTTGGCCGGCTCGACGAGCTGCATGCTCGCGGGCAGGTAGACGATCTCGCGGACGAATTCGCCGTCGGTGCGCACGCCGATCTTGCCGAAAGGGGCTGGGAGGATGGCGTCGAAGATGGAGTCCATGGCAGGGGTGGGAAGCGCGATCCTGGATTTTAGAGCATGGCGGCGGCGCCGGGATGCGCGGTGGCGTGCGGGGCGCACCGCGGAAGGGCCATGCAACCAGTTTGACTGGGGTTTCCCCTTCCTTGAGTTCTGGTCTGGCTTATTATTTAATTCAAACTGAATTAATTAATGCCGCAGCCAGATGCAACGCCACCGCCACCCAGCGTGCAACGTGATGCGGGCGGCACTCATAACAGGTTTCGGAGACGACATGAACAGTGCCAAGGCCGGCCGCGGCGTGAATTCCGCCAGTTTGCGGCTGTACAACGAGCGCGCGCTGCTGCTGGCGCTGCGGCATGCCGGGGAGGCGTCCAAGGCGGACCTCGCCCGCATCGCGCAGCTCACCAACACGGCGGTGGGCAGCATCGTGCAGACGCTCACCGAGGATGGCCTGATTCATGTGGCCGGCCGCCGCCAGGATGGGCAGCGTGGCCAGCCGGCCAGCCTGATCCGCCTGCAGCCCAAGGGCGCGTTCGGCATCGGGGTCCGGCTGGACCGCGGCAGCATCGAGTGCGTGATGGTGGACTTTGGTGGCGAGATCCTCGCTGGCCGCGCTCACCAGATGGTCCTGCCTCACCCGGAGCAAGCGCTGGCGCTGGTGCGCGACGACGTGGCCGAACTGCGTGCGCTGCTCACGCCGGACGAGCGCAAGCGCCTGCTTGGCATCGGCGTGGCCCAGCCCTATAACCTCGGTGCCTGGCTGCGCGAGCTGGACCTGCAGGACGAGGCATCGCAGGCCACCTTCCGCGCCTGGGATGCCGTGGACTTCGCCGCAGCGCTGTCGGATGCCACCGGCCTGCCGGTGTTCGGCGAGAACGACGGCACCGCCGCTGCGGTGGCCGAGCTGTTCTACGGCAGCCACCACGCGCAGAGTTTCCTCTATGTCTTCGTCGGCCCGGCGATCGGCGGCGGCGTGGCGCTCAATGGCGACTGCGTGCGCGGCGTGTCGGGCAATGCCGGCGACATCGGCATGATGCCGGTGCAGCCYAGCAGCCTGGCCTCCGCGCCGCGCACCGGCAAGCGGCGCGACATCCTGCTGGCGCGCGCCTCGCTCAATGCGCTGACGCGCCACCTGCGCCACCACGGCGTGGCCATCGACGGCCACGCCGACCTGGAAGCGCAGGTGCGCGGCCAGCACCCGGCGGTGGCGGAGTGGCTGGACGACTGCATCGATGCGCTGGCGCCTGCCATGCAATCCGCGCTGGCGGTGCTCGACGTGCCGCTGATCATCCTTGACGCCGATATCGACGGCGGCCTGGTGCAGGCGCTGATCGAGCGCCTGCAAGGCGAGCTGGATGACGGCGCGCCCGAGGCACGGCGAGCGCCACGCGTGGTGCGTGGCTGCTTTGGTGCCAACGCCGGCGCGGTCGGTGCCGCGTCGCTGCCGATGTTCATGAATTTCTCGCCGCGGGCCGACATGCTCAAAGGCGCATCCGCCATGATTCCGGAGGCCAACCATGCCATCGTCTGATCTGTCCCTTTCGGCTGCTTCGGCTGCCTCGCCTATTTCGGCTGCTTCATCCGATACGTCCACCAAGGCGCCGCTGCTGGCGCTGCGCAATATCTGCAAGACCTTCCCCGGCGTGCGCGCGCTGCGCAATGTCGAGCTCACGGCCTACGCTGGCGAGGTCCACGCCCTGATGGGCGAGAACGGTGCCGGCAAGTCGACACTGATGAAGATCCTGTCCGGCGCCTACACCGCGGACCCCGGCGGCGAATGCCATATCGACGGGCAACKGGTGCAGATCGATGGGCCGCAATCCGCGCGCGACCTTGGCGTGGCGGTGATCTACCAGGAGCTCAGCCTGGCGCCTAACCTGAGCGTGGCCGAGAACATCTATCTGGGCCGCGCCCTGCAGCGGCGCGGGCTGGTGGCGCGCGGCGACATGGTGCGCGCCTGCGCGCCCACGCTGGCCAGGCTCGGCGCGGATTTCTCGCCCGCGGCGAACGTGGCGAGCCTGTCGATCGCGCAGCGCCAGCTGGTGGAAATCGCGCGGGCCGTGCACTTCGAGGCGCGTATCCTGGTGATGGACGAGCCCACCACGCCGCTGTCCACGCACGAGACGGATCGCCTGTTTGCGCTGATCCGCCAGCTGCGCGGCGAAGGCATGGCGATTCTCTATATCAGCCACCGCATGGCCGAGATCGACGAGCTGGCCGATCGCGTGACCGTGTTGCGCGACGGCTGCTTCGTCGGCACGCTGGACCGCGCGCACCTGTCGCAGGCGGCACTGGTCAAGATGATGGTGGGGCGCGACCTGTCGGGCTTCTACACCAAGACGCACGGCCAGCCGGTCGCGCGTGAGGTGATGCTGTCCGTGCGCGACGTGGCCGATGGCAGGCGCGTCAAGGGCTGCAGCTTCGACCTGCGCGCCGGCGAGGTGCTGGGGCTGGCGGGCCTGGTCGGCGCGGGCCGCACGGAGCTGGCGCGGCTGGTGTTCGGCGCCGACGTGCGCACGCGCGGCGAGGTCCGGATTGCCAGCCCGGCCAGCCCCGGCGGGCTGGTCACGCTGCCGGCCGGCGGCCCGCGCCAGGCCATCGATGCCGGCATTGCCTACCTGACCGAGGACCGCAAGTTGCAGGGCCTGTTCCTGGACCAGAGCGTGCACGAGAACATCAACCTGATCGTGGCCGCGCGCGACGCACTTGGCCTCGGCCGCCTGAACCGGCCGGCCGCGCGCCGCCGCACGACCGAGGCCATCGACACGCTGGGCATCCGCGTGGCGCATGCGCAGGTCAACGTGGGCGCGCTGTCCGGCGGCAACCAGCAGAAGGTGATGCTGTCGCGGCTGCTGGAAGCCCAGCCGCGCGTGCTGATCCTGGATGAGCCCACGCGTGGCGTGGACATCGGCGCCAAGTCGGAGATCTACCGGCTGATCAACGCGCTGGCCCAGAGCGGCGTGGCGATCCTGATGATTTCCAGCGAGCTGCCCGAAGTGGTGGGCCTGTGCGACCGCGTGCTGGTCATGCGCGAGGGCGCGCTGGCCGGCGAGGTGCGCCCCGCCAGCAGCGCGGCCGAAACCCAGGAACGCATCATCGCGCTGGCCACCGGCGCGGCCGCGCAGCCGGCGCCCGCATGGGCGGACGTGCCGCTCGCTGCCGCTGGCAGCGCAACCGGCATCACGCTGCATTGAGGCAAGGCGCGGCCTGTGCGCCGCCCACCAGAGACAGAACCATCGACGCCGGCGCAGCAACGCTGCGCAGCCGCCGGCGCAGGAGACAACCATGCATGAATCCATCACCCGTCCCGCCGCTTCCGCTGGCGCTTCATTGCCCGCGGCCACCCTCGGCCGCCTCACCACCCAGGAGCGCCTGCGCGCGCTTGGCATGCTGCCCGTGCTGGTGCTGCTGTGCATTGGCTTCTCGGTGCTGACCGAGAACTTCGCCGGCTGGCAGAACCTGTCGATCATCGCGCAGCAAGCCTCCATCAACATGGTGCTGGCCGCGGGCATGACCTTCGTGATCCTGACCGGCGGCATCGATTTGTCGGTGGGCTCCATCTTGTCGATCTCGGCGGTGGTGGCGATGCTGGTGTCGCTGATGCCGCAGCTCGGCATGCTGAGCGTGCCGGCCGCGCTCTTGTGCGGCCTGCTGTTTGGCCTCGTCAACGGCGCGTTGGTCGCTTTCATGAAACTGCCGCCGTTCATTGTCACACTGGGYACGCTGACGGCGGTACGCGGGCTGGCGCGGCTGGTCGGCAACGACAGCACGATCTACAACCCGGATATCGGCTTTGCCTTTATCGGCAACGGCGAAGTGCTGGGCGTGCCCTGGCTGGTGATCATCGCCTTCGCCGTGGTGGCGGTGTCGTGGTTCGTGCTGCGCCGCACCGTGCTGGGCTTGCAGATCTACGCGGTGGGCGGCAATGCCGAGGCGGCGCGCCTGTCCGGCATCAAGGTGTGGGTCGTGCTGCTGTTCGTGTACGCGGTGTCCGGGCTGCTGGCGGGGCTGGGCGGCGTGATGTCCTCCGCGCGCCTGTATGCGGCCAACGGGCTGCAGCTGGGCCAGTCGTACGAGCTCGATGCCATCGCCGCGGTCATCCTGGGCGGCACCAGCTTCGTGGGCGGCACCGGCTCCATCGTCGGCACGCTGGTCGGGGCGCTGATCATCGCGGTGCTGTCCAACGGGCTGGTGCTGCTGGGCGTGTCCGATATCTGGCAATACATCATCAAGGGCCTGGTGATCATTGGCGCGGTAGCGCTCGACAGCTATCGCCGCAAGGGCTCGGCGCGCACGTGAGGCCTGCGTGACCTGACCACCGGCTACTGGAGACACGATATGTCCAAGCAATACCAATACCTGGCGGCACTGGCAATGGCGGCAATGAGCCTGCTGTGCGCCGGCGCGGCCGCACAGAGCGCGCCTGACGCCGCACCGGCGAGCGCGGCCGCAGAGCGGCCGCTGAAAAAAGTCGGCGTCACGCTCGGCTCGCTCGGCAACCCGTATTTCGTCGCGCTGGCGCACGGCGCCGAAGCCGCCGCCAGGAAGATCAACCCGGATGCCAAGGTCACGGTGCTGTCCGCCGACTATGACCTCAACAAGCAGTTCTCGCATATCGATAGCTTCATCGTGTCGAAGGTGGACCTGATCCTGATCAATGCGGCCGACGCGCGCGCCATCGAGCCCGCGGTGAAGAAGGCCCGCAAGGCCGGCATCGTGGTGGTGGCGGTGGACGTGGCGGCGGCGGGCGCGGACGCCACGGTGCAKACCGACAACACGCAGGCCGGCGAGCTGGCCTGCGCCTTCCTCGCTGAGCGGCTGGGCGGGCGCGGCAACCTCATCATCCAGAATGGCCCGCCGGTGTCTGCCGTGCTGGATCGCGTGAAGGGCTGCAAGACGGTGCTGGGCCAGCATCCCGGCATCCACGTGCTCTCCGATGACCAGGATGGCAAGGGCTCGCGCGAGGGCGGCCTCAACGTCATGCAGCTTTACCTGACCCGCTTCCCCAAGATCGATGCGGTCTTCACCATCAACGACCCGCAGGCTGTCGGCGCCGACCTGGCCGCGCGTCAGCTGAACCGCCGTGGCATCCTGATCGCGTCCGTYGACGGCGCGCCCGATATCGAGGCCGCGCTCAAGGCCAACACGTTGGTGCAGGCCTCGGCCAGCCAGGACCCGTGGGCCATCGCCCGCACCGCGGTGGAGATCGGCGTGGGGCTGATGCATGGCCAGGCGCCCGCAAACCGCACCGTGTTGCTGCCGCCCACATTGGTGACGCGAGCGAATGTGAACGCGTACAAGGGCTGGGCCGCGCCGCGCTAGCTGGGCAGCGCTCCGCGCCCAACTGACAACCGAATTCCCCATAACCGACCAACCGACCAACCAACCGATCAACCGACTGGTGAAACCATGCCAAACAATGCTGTAGGCGCAGTCCCCGAATTCGACTTCGTGCTGTTCGGCGGCACCGGCGACCTGGCCACGCGCAAGCTACTGCCGGCGCTGTTTGACGCGCATTGCGTGGGCTCGTTGCACACGCGCGGGCGTATCCTCGCACTCGGCAGCCAGCCGCTCGGCCAGGATGCCTACCTGGCCATGCTGGAGTCCAAGGTGCGTCCGGCGCTGCCCGCTGCCGCCGCGGCCGAAGTCTGGCAGGCCTTTGTCGCGCGCATCCTTTACCTGCAGGTGGACGCCAACGTGCCGGACGGCTTCGATGCACTCGCCGAACTGGTGCGCGCTCGCGCCGCACCGGTGGTGGTGTTCTACCTGGCCACCGGCCCGCAGCTGTTCGTGCCGATCTGCGAGCAACTGGCCCGCACCGGCCTTAACCACGCAGGCGTGCGCATCGTGCTGGAAAAGCCGCTGGGCCACGACCTGGCGTCCTCCGATGCGATCAACTCCGCGGTGGCGCAACACTTTGCCGAAGACCAGATCTACCGCATCGACCATTACCTGGGCAAGGAGTCGGTGCAGAACCTGATGGCGATGCGCTTTGGCAACGTACTGTTCGAACCGCTGTGGCGGCGCGAATGGGTGCGCGATGTGCAGATCACCATCGCCGAGGAAATCGGCGTGGAAAAGCGCGGCGCGTTCTACGATGGCATCGGCGCGCTGCGTGACATGGTGCAGAACCACCTGTTGCAACTGTTGTGCATGGTGGCGATGGAGCCGCCGGCCAGCTTGTCGGAGGACGCGATCCGCGACGAGAAGCTGAAGATCCTCAAGGCGCTCAAGCCCATCGAGTTGAACGAGGTCGCCGAGAAGGTGGTGCGCGGGCAATATTGCCGTGGCGCGGCGGCCGGCGACGCAGTGCCGGGCTATGTGAACGAGCCCGCTGTCGCGCCCGGCAGCCAGACCGAGACCTTCGTCGCCATCAAGGCGGAGATCGCCAACTGGCGCTGGGCCGGCGTGCCGTTCTACCTGCGTACCGGCAAGCGCATGCAGTCGCGCCTGGCCGAGATCGTGATCCAGTTCCGCGACGTGCCGTACTCGCTGTTCCCGCGTCCGCTGGATCACGAGCCCGGCAACCGGCTGGTGATCACGCTGCAGCCGGAGGAAAGCATCCGCCTGCATTTCCTGGTCAAGCATCCCGGCGACACGCAGGCGCTGCAGCCTGCCACGCTGGACCTGCAACGCATGCTGCCGCGCGGGCAGGGCAATCGCCACGAGCGCAAGACCGGCGCTTACGAGCGGCTGCTGCTCGACGTGATCCGCGGGCGGCTCGGGCTGTTCGTGCGGCGCGACGAGCAGGCGCAGGCCTGGCGCTGGGTCGCGCCGATCCAGCAGGCCTGGGCGCAGAGCAATCTCGCGCCCAAGCTCTACACCGCCGGCACCTGGGGGCCGGCGGCGTCGAGCGCGCTGCCCTCGCGCGATGGCGCGGTGTGGCACGAAGAGCTGTGAGACGTCTGTGAGACGCGTTGTGAAGCCAGTCTGAAGCATGGCGCCGCGCCGGYGGTTGCCGGCGCGGCGGCGAGTACAGGAGTTGATTCGATGTCCACGATGTCCCCGATGTCCCCGATGTCAGAAAGGTCTCGTTCCCTGCCGACCTGGCAGCGGCTGCAAGCGCATGCGCACACCATCCGCCATGCCCACCTGCGCGACTGGTTCGACGGCCAGCAGGGCGAAGCCCGTGGCGCCAGCTTCGTGGCCGAGGCGGCTGGCCTGACGCTGGACTACGCCAAGAACCGCGTCACCGACACCACCATGGCGCTGCTCTTCGCGCTGGCCGACGAGGCCGGCGTGAGTGCGCGGCGCGATGCCATGTACCGCGGCGAAGCGGTCAACACCACCGAGCGCCGCGCCGCGCTGCATATGGCGCTGCGCGCGTGGCCGGAGGACGGCTTTCACGCGCAGGGCGTGGCGGTGGCCGGCGACGTGGCAGCGGTGCTCTCTCAGATGGAGCGCTTTGCCGACGCGGTGCGCGGCGGCACRTGGCGCGGCTGGAATGGCCGCCGGATCACCGACGTAATCAATATCGGCATCGGCGGCTCGGACCTCGGCCCGCGCATGGTTTGCCGCGCGCTCGCGCACCTGGACACCGAAGGGCCGCGCCTGCATTTCGTCGCCAACGTGGACGGCAGCGATCTTGCMGCCGTGCTCGCGCGGCTGGACGCCGCCAGCACGCTGGTGGTGGTTTGCTCCAAGACCTTCAGCACGCTGGAAACCATGGCCAACGCGCACACCGCGCGCACCTGGTTCCTGCGCCATGGCGTGCCGCAGGCACAGTTGGCCAGCCACTTCGTCGCGGTCTCCACCAACCGGCAAGCGGTGGCTGCGTTCGGCATCGACCCCGCCAATATGTTCCCGTTCTGGGACTGGGTGGGCGGGCGCTTTTCGCTGTGGTCCGCGGTGGGGTTGTCGATTGCGCTGGCCGTTGGCTTTGCGCGCTTTCGCCAGTTGCTCGATGGCGCCCGCGCCATGGACCGGCATTTCGCCGAGGCCGACGCGCCGCAGAACATGCCGATGATCCTCGGCCTGCTCGATGTCTGGTATCGCAGCTTCCTGGGCACCGGCAGCCGCTGCGTGGCGCCGTATTGCGAGCCGCTCGAATTGCTGCCGGCCTTCTTGCAGCAGCTCGAGATGGAGAGCAACGGCAAGTCCGTGCAGCTCGACGGCGCGGCCGCCGCGCAGGGCACCGCGCCGGTGGTGTGGGGCACCACGGGCACCAACGGACAGCACGCCTACTTCCAGATGGTGCACCAGGGCTCGCACTGGATGCCGGTGGATTTCATCGCCGCGCTGGAGCCGGTGCACCCGATGCCGGGCCACCATGGCAAGCTGCTCGCCAACTGTTTTGCGCAAGGCGAGGCGCTGCTGCGCGGGCGCACCGCGCAAGAGGTCAGGGCGCTCGGCGTGCAGGACGAAGCGCTGGTGCCGCACATGGTGTTCGAGGGCAACCGCCCCAGCAATACGCTGTTGCTGCAGCGGCTCGATCCGTATCACCTGGGCGCATTGATCGCGCTCTCGGAGCACCGCACTTTCGTGCAGGGCGTGCTGTGGAATATCAACTCGTTCGACCAGTGGGGCGTGGAGCTSGGCAAGCAGCTTGCCGCGCCGATCGCCTGCGAGCTCGACGGCGGGCCGGCCCGCCCGCATGATGCTTCCACCGCCGGCCTGATCCGGCGCGCATTGGCTGCTGCATCGGCCTGGCAAGGCTGACGCGCGGCAGTGCGCGCATACGGAAAACCGAGAAAGAGGATGCAATGACAACGACATCATGGCCAGCCTACGTCGTCTTCGGCGAGGCATTGACCGATATGGTCCACCAGGGCGGGCAGGACTGGCTCGGCCTGCCCGGCGGCTCGTGCTGGAACGTGGCCCGCGTGGGCGCGCGGCTGGGCGTGCCTACCGCCTTCGCCGGCGCGATCAGCGCCGACACGCTGGGCGACCAGCTGGCCGAGGCCAGTGCCGAAGCTGGCCTGGACCTGCGCTTCCTGCAGCGCGTGGAGCGCTCGCCGTTGCTGGCGTTTGTCGGCGCGCAGCACCCGCCGCAGTATTTCTTCGTCGGCGACGACAGCGCCGATCTCTACTTCGATCCCGAACGCTTGCCGCCGGGCTGGCGCCAGGCCGCGCGCACCGTGCACTTCGGCTCGCTCAGCCTCGCGCGCCAGCCGCTCGCCGCGCGCCTGTGCACGGAAGCCACGCAGGCCAGGGCCGCGGGCAAGCGCATCGCCTTCGATCCCAACTTCCGCACGCCCATGCGCGCGCCGGAGTATCAGGCCGCCTTTGCGCATATGGCTGGCCTGGCGGACTACATCAAGGTATCGGACGAAGACCTGCGCGGCCTGTACCCCGCGTTGGACGAACACGCCGCGCTCGCCGCGCTCAGGGCGCTGGCTCCGCAGGCGCGCGTGCTGCTGACGCGCGGCGCGGATGGCATGACGCTGCTGCACGGGGATGGTGCTTGCGAGCAGCCGGTCTTCGCCGTCGATGTGGTGGATACCGTTGGCTGCGGCGACGCTGCGATGGGCGGATGGATGGCGGGATTGCTGCTGGACCCCGAGGCGACGCTGGCGCGGCAGGCGCGATGGGCTGCCGCTACCGCGGCGGTGGCGGCCACGCGTGCAGGGGCGTATTCGCCGACCGTGGCCGAGGTGAGCGTGCTACTGGGCGAGGCGGCGGTTTTGGCCTGACAAAGCCGGATCTGCGTTGCCGTGCTCCCCTCTCCCCGGCCCTCTCCCCCTGAGGGGAGAGGGAGAGACAGCCGTCGTCACGGCGCGTGGCTTTGGCCTGTTCGGCGGCTTCGGCTAGTGCCGCGGGCTTGCCGCCAACATCACTGCTCCAGCTTGATGTTCTGCACCTTCACCAGCGTCTTCATCTTCTCGAACTCCTTCTTGATCTCTGCCGCATGCTCCGCCGGGGTGTTGCCCGAAGGTTCCGCGCCGGCAGTGCGCAGGCGCTGCTGGAAGTCCTTGTCCTGCAGCGCCTTGACCGCGGCTTCGTTCAGCTTCTTGATGACTTCGTCAGGCGTGCCGGCCGGGGCCACCAGGCCGTACCAGGCCGGGTCGTTCGGCTCTTTCAGGCCGAGCTCGCCGAAGGTCGGCACGTTCGGCAGGGAGTCGATGCGCTTGTTCCAGGCCACCACGATCGGGCGCAGCTTGCCGGCCTTGATGTAGGGCATCGAGGAGGGCAGGTTGTCGACCATGATCGGCACCTGGCCGGCCAGCACGTCGTTCAGCGCCGGGCCCGCGCCGCGGTAGGGGATATGGACCATGAAGGTCTTGGTCGAGACCTTGAACTGCTCGCCCAGCATGTGGCCGAAGGCGCAGGTGCCGGAGGTCGCGTACGAGTACTTGCCCGGATTGGCCTTGAGCACGGCCAGGAACTCCTTGTAGTCCTTGGCCGGGAAGTTCGGGTTGACCGCGATGACGTTGGCCACGTTGGCCAGGTTGGTGACGGGCTTGAAGTCCTTGATCGGGTCGTACGACAGCTTGGGGTTGCAGGCCGGGTTGACCGCCATGGTGGAGACCGTGGAGATGCCGATGGTGTAGCCGTCGGGCGCGGCCTTGGCGATGGCGTCGGCGCCGATCGAGCCGCCCCCGCCGGCGCGGTTTTCCACTACCACGGGCTGGCCCAGGATACGGCTCATCTGGTCGGCCGCGCCGCGGCCCACGATGTCCGTCGTGCCGCCGGGCGCAAACGGGATGATCAGCCGGATCGGCTTGGTCGGGAAGCTCTGCGCCTGCGCCACGGAGGCCGCTGCTGCCAGGCCAAGGGCCAGGGCGATTTTGCTGGTTTGCATGAGATCGTGTCTCCCGTCAAAGGACCGGGCGGGGATATCCGCCCAAGGTAAAGAACGCCGGCGACGCTGCCGCGGTGGCGGGGCTTTGAAGCCGGCGGCGTGAGTTCTGGCGGGCGGGCCTGAAGGCCGCCCGGGGGCTAACCGCCCAGGAGCCCGCGCTTGAGATCCCGGTCGACCGGATGGTCGCCAAGGAAGATGCGCAGCACGGCCTGGTAGAAATCTTCGCCCGGGATCGGCTTGCCGCGCGGCGTGCCGTTGATGGCGACCACGGTGCCGCCATCGGGCGAAAAGTCAAAATTGATCACATCGCCCTTGCGGGCGGTGCCCATCTGCTCCATGGTCTGGCGCAGCTGGAGCAGGCGCTCGGACAGCCTCTGGAACTGGATCTCGTTGTGGTTTTCGCGGATACCTTCGTTCAGGGCCTTGATAAAGGCATCGGATGGCACCTCGCGCAGCGGCCGGATCTGCAGGCGCTTGGGGCCGTGGGCGCCCAGCACCACGGTCGCGTTGCGCGCCTTCTCCGGCAGGTAAAGGGCGGCCACATAGCCCTTGATGATGAACATCGAGCGCAGGCCGGTGCCGTTGAGCTGCAGTTCCTTGCCGCCGACCCGGGTGGCGTCGTCGATCCGCATGCCCTCGATGTCATTGGCGCGCGCGGGCTCCGGCGCCATAGCCAGGGCGGCGCCCACGCAGAGGGTGAGCGCCAGCAGGCTTGCGCGGCGGACGAGCGGTTCGCACGCGAACAGGGTACGACGGGAAAACATAAAGGCTGGACGGTACGACGGAACGTGCCATAGTCCGCGATTTCTGAAACAATACCAATTGGTATCTGCCCTAGGCTGCACTTGGCGTGCGCGGCGGCCATCACAATAACTAAAACCAACCGATGTCTTCTGCTCTCCTGTTGGTGCCGGATTTCAGCCTGATCCTGATCGGCTGGCTGCTGGTGCGCTATTCCCCGTTCGACCGCGCATTCTGGGCTGGGGTGGAGCGCCTGGTGTATTTCGTGCTCTTCCCCGCGCTGCTGTTGCAGTCCACCAACAGCGCCAGGTTCGATTTTTCCTCCACGTCGGCCATGCTCGGCCTGTCGCTGTTGACCACCGCCTTTGGCATGGTTGGCGGCTACGCCGTCAAATGGGCGATGCGGCTGGCGCCGCTGGATTTCGCTTCCGGCCTGCAGACCGCGTTCCGCTTCAATTCCTATATTGGGCTGGCGTTGGCCGCGCGCCTGGGCGGCAGCGAGGGCCTGGCCATGATGGCGGTGATCGTCGGCTGCACGGTGCCGCTGTGCAATGTGGCCGCGGTATGGGCGCTGGCCCGTCACGGCGAAACCCGCCTGTGGCGCGAGCTGGCACGCAACCCGCTGATCCTGGCCACCGCAGGGGGCTTGCTGACCAACCTGGCAGGCCTGCACCCGCCGGAGGTGGTGGGCATGACGCTGGCCCGGCTGGGCTCCGCGTCCACCGCGCTGGGGCTGATGACGGTCGGCGCGGGCCTGCAGATGAGTGGGGTGACGGGGGCGATCGGGCCGGTGGCGTGGTGGAGCGGCGTCAAGCTGGTGGCCATGCCCTGCTTTGCCTGGGCGGTGGGGCGCCTGCTGCCGCTGACCGAGCTGCAGTCGCAGATCGCGGTGCTGTTCGCCTCGCTGCCGACCGCGTCGAGCGCCTACATCCTGGCCGTGCGCATGGGCGGCAACGGCCCGATGGTGGCGGCGACGATCTCGGTCATGACCGTGGCGGCCATCGTCACCACGCCGTTCTGGCTGTCTCTCGTCAGTTAGCTCGTCAGTTAGCGGGCGCTTGGGCCAGCGCCCAGTCGATATGCTCGCGCACCAGCGGGCTGGCCTCGKCCTGGCGCGCGCGCAGCGCCGCGCGGATGCGCGCGCACAGCGCCGTGTCGCCGCTGGCGAAGGCCGCGCGCAGGCTGTTGCCCAGCCCCACCGCCAGGTTGCGCAGCCAGCGTTCATGGCCGATGCGGCGGATCGGGCTGCCTTCCAGCCGCTGGTTGAATTCCGCCTCCGTCCAGCCGAACAGCTCGGCCATGTCGGGCGCGTCGAAGCCATTGCGCACGTCGAAGTCCGGCAGCGTGGCGCGGTGGGCGAACTTGTTCCACGGGCAAGCCAGCTGGCAGTCGTCGCAGCCATACACGCGGTTGCCCATTGGCGCGCGCAGTGCCTCGGGGATGGCGCCCTTGTGCTCGATGGTCAGGTAGGAGATGCAGCGGCGCGCGTCGATCCGGTAGGGCTCCAGGATGGCCTGGGTCGGGCAGATATCGATGCAGCGGCGGCAATGGCCGCAGTGGCCAGATTCCGGCGCGTCGGCGGGGAAGGGCACATCGACCAGGATCTCGCCAAGGAAGAACATCGAGCCGCCATCGCGGTCGAGCAGCAGCGTGTGCTTGCCGCGCCAGCCCAGCCCGCCCTGAGCGGCCAGCGCCACCTCCATCACCGGCGCCGAGTCGGTGAAGACGCGATAGCCGAACGGGCCGATGGCGGCTTCGATGCGGCTGGCGAGCTGCTGCAGGCGGTTGCGCAGCACTTTGTGATAATCGCGGCCCCGTGCGTAAAGCGAGACCACGGCGGTGGCGGGGTCGTCGAGTCGGGCAAGTTCATGGGCGCGCCAGTCGTGCGGGCCCGCAGCGGGCAGGTACGGCATGCGTGCCACGATGGCGCGCACCGTGCCGGGCACGAGTTCGGCGGGACGGGCGCGCCGCAAGCCGTGGTTCGCCATATAATCCATGTCGCCGTGGTAGCCCTGCGCCAGCCACGCCAACAATCCTGCTTCAGCCCGGCTCAGATCCACGTCGGCAATGCTGATCGCATCGAAGCCGAGCTCCGTGCCCCAGGCCCGGATCGAGCCCACCAGCGCCTCCAGCCCGGCGGCGTCCGTGCCTGCATGCACAACGGACGAAGCCAGGGGCGGCGCAAGGCCAGGCGCTGCCCCGTGGGCGGCGCTGCTGGCAGGAGGGGGCGAGGCGGTTGGCGCCTGGGCTGCTCGGTCGATCATTCCCGAATTGTACGCAATGCCCCTGCTCCAAGAACGCACACTCAACCTGCCCGACGAAGCGGCCACCGCCCGGCTGGGCGCGGCGCTGGCCGAGGCCGTGCGCAAGCTGCCGCCCCAGACCGTGCACCTGCAGCTCTCGGGTGACCTTGGCGCCGGCAAGACCACGCTGTCGCGCGCCATCCTGCGCGCGCTAGGCCACGCGGGCAAGGTGCGCAGCCCTACCTACACATTGTGCGAGCCGTATTCGGTCACGCGCGCCGATGGCTCGCCGCTGACCGCCTACCACTTTGACCTGTACCGCTTCGCCGATCCGGAGGAGTGGGCCGATGCCGGTTTTCGTGATTGTTTTGCCGAACCGGCCGTGAGCCTGGTGGAATGGCCGGAGAAAGCCGGGCGCTTGCTTGGGGAACCGGACCTTCACTTGTTGCTCCAATCGGACATCAGCGACGCCGACGACGCGGCCGAACGCCGTATCGTTACGCTTCGTGCCTATACTCAGACTGGACTTATCCTGCTTTGCGCATGCTGATCAAGCGACTCGCCACCGACCGACCCGACGATATCCAGCTGGCCCGCCGCAAATGGCTGGCGCAGTGCCTCAAGGCCGGCGCCGGCAGCGTGGTGCTCACGCTGGCCGGGCCGCAGATCGCCTTTGGCGCCGGCATCGTCGCGGTGCGGGTCTGGCCCGCCGAGGAATACACCCGCGTCACCATCGAATCCGATGAGCCGCTAGCCGCCGTCCACCAGATGATCCACGGCCCCGACCGGCTGGTGGTGGACATCGATGGCCTCGATCTCTCGCCCACCCTGCGCGAGCTGGTGGCCAAGATCACCTCCAACGATCCCTATATCCAGACCGTGCGCGTGGGCCAGAACCGGCCGCGCGTGGTGCGGCTGGTGTTCGACCTGAAGGAAAACGTCTCGCCGCAGGTGTTCACGCTGGCGCCGATCGGCAGTTACCGCAACCGCCTGGTGTTTGACCTGTACCCCGTCAACCCGCCGGATCCGTTGTGGACGCTGGTGCGCGACACCGAGGACAAGCAGCGCAGGTTTGCCGCCACGCAGCCCTCGGCCGGCGCGGACGGCGTGTCCGGCGCGCCTGCCTCCGGCGAGGAAGACGCCATTGGCGCACTGGTGCGCAAGTTCGAGGACAAGGGCGCCAACCCGGTGCCAGCCCTGCCGCCGATGGCAGCTGTCAAGCCCAGGCCGCCCGCGCCTTCCTCACCATCGGCGCCACCGGCACCGCCGCTGGCACAGAACAACCCGCCTGCGGCCCTGCCTGCCAACAACCCGCCGGCGGACCGTTCCTTCAAGATGCGCCGCCTGCTGACCGTCGCGATCGATCCCGGCCATGGCGGCGAGGATCCCGGCGCCACCGGCGCGTCCGGCTCGCGCGAGAAAGACGTGGTGCTGCAGATCGCGCAGCGGCTGCGCGCCAAGATCGATTCCCAGCCCAATATGCGCGCCATGATGACGCGCGACGCGGACTTCTTCGTGCCGCTCAACGTACGCGTGCAGAAGGCGCGCCGGGTGCAGGCCGACCTGTTCGTGTCCATCCATGCCGATGCCTTCCTCTCGCCGGAAGCCAAGGGCGCCTCGGTGTTCGCCTTGTCCGAGCGCGGCGCGTCCAGCACCGCCGCGCGCTGGATGGCCAACAAGGAGAATGCCTCCGACCTGATCGGCGGCGCCAACATGGGCAACAAGGATGCGCAGGTGGCGCGGGTGCTGCTGGACTTGTCCACTACCGCGCAGATCAACGACAGCTTGCAGGTGGGCAAGGCCGTGCTGGCGGAGATCGGCGGCGTCAACCGGTTGCACAAGGGCAGCGTGGAGCAGGCGGGCTTTGCCGTGCTGAAGGCGCCGGACATCCCGTCGATCCTGGTCGAGACCGCTTTCATCAGCAATCCCGAGGAAGAGCGCAAGCTCAACGACGAGAGCCACCAGGAGCAACTGGCCAACGCCATCCTGCGTGGCATCAAGAACTACTTCGCGCGCAATCCGCCGCTGGCGAAGAATCCGTCGGTGTAAGAGGCGGCGCCTGAAAACAAAACGGCCGGCAACATCGTTGCCGGCCGTTTGCCATGCAGCGCGCTGACGCGCTGACATTCAGGCGCGGGCGGTCGCCCCGTCGGGCAGCGCGTCGCGGCCGGCGTAACGCGAGGCAATCACCGAGCACACGATCAGTTGCAACTGGTGGTAGACCATCAGCGGCAGCACCAGCAGGCCCAGCGCCGGGTGGCCGGCAAACAGGATCTTGGCCATCGGGATGCCGTTGGCCAGGCTCTTCTTGGAGCCGCAGAACACCGCGGTGATCTCGTCTTCCACCGAGAAGCCGAGGCGGCGCGCGGTGAAGGTGGTGGTGGCCAGGATCACCACCAGCAGCACGGCGGCGAGCGCCATCACGGCACCGATGGTTTCCCAGCTGTACTTGTGCCACAGGCCGGCKGCGGTGGCGTCGCAGAACGACGAGTACACGATCAGCACGATCACGCCGCGGTCGATCTTGTTGGTGATCTGCTTCTTCTTGGCCAGCCAGCTGCCGATCAGCGGGCGGGCCAGCTGGCCGAGCGCGAACGGCAGCAGCAGTTGCAGCGCCACGCCGGTCAGCGCCTTGCCCAGCGGCATCGACGCGCCGCTGGCGCTGATCACCAGCCCCATCAGCAGCGGCGTGACGGCCATGCCGATCAGGCCCGAGATGGTGGCATTGAAGATCGCGCCGGGCAYGTTGCCGCGCGCCATCGAGGTCATCGCCACGGACGACGACACGGTGGACGGCAATGCGCACAGGTAGAACACGCCCAGCAGCAGCTCGGCGGGCAGCATGTTGCGCAGGCCGAACATCAACGCCAGCCCGACCACCGGGAAGACGATGTAGGTGAAGCTCTGCACGAAGGCATGCAGGCGCCAGTGGCGCGCGCCGGCCACCAGCTTGTCGCGCGACAGCGCGGCGCCGTGCAGGAAGAACACCAGGGCCACGCCCAGGTTGGTGACCATGCCCAGGTGCAGCGGGCCATCGCCGGCGCCGATTTGCGGGGCCAGCAGCGCGATGCCGATGGCGCTCAGCATGATGAGCACGAACCCGTCGATCAGGTCGTAGATTTTCTTGAAGGGTGAGAGGATGGCGGACATGACGGCAAGGTTGGATTAGGGTTTCGCCTAGTATTGGACGTCAGTGACGCCTAGAATGCAAATTCATTTATCGCATCCATTCATCTCATAKACGCATGAATTACACATTGCGCCAGTTGCGGGTCTTCCTCGCCGTGGTCGGGCATGGCAGTTTCAGCCGTGCCGCGGATGCTGTTGGCCTGACGCAGCCCGCGGTCAGCCGGGGCGTTGCCGAGCTGGAAGAGGCACTTGGCGTGCGCTTGCTCGACCGCACCACGCGGGAGGTGGTGGTGACCGACGCGGGGCAGGCCCTGGCCCCTGCAATCGAGCGCCTGCTTGGCCAGCTGGACGATACGCTGGAAGAAACGCGCCAGCTTGGCGAGCGCTATCGTGGCCGCGTTGTGATTGCCAGTGCACCCACGATATCCGCGCGGCTGATGCCGCTGTATGTGTCGACCTGCGCGCGCCAGTATCCGGATATTCGCCTCAGCGTGCGCGACAACGTGCAGGCCGATGGCCTTGAGCAGATCCGCGCGGGGGCCGTGGACTTTGGCGTGTTGATCGATCCTTTGGCGCCGGAAGGCTTGACCATCGCGCCGCTGGCGACCGATCCGTTTTGCTTCGTGTGCCGGCGTGATCACCCGCTGGCCAATGCCGACTCGGTGCCGTGGTCCGCGCTGGACGGCATGCCGCTGGTGCTGCTGGATTTTGCCTCGGGCAGCCGGCCCCTGATCGACCGCATTTTCGCCAGCCATGGCGTGGCGCCCAGCGTGGTGCAGGAGCTGGGGCATTCGGCCAGCGTGTTCGGCATGGTCGAGGCCGGCATCGGCGCTTCGGTCCTGCCCTCGTTCTCGCTGCCGTTGCCCGCGGCATCCCCTCTGGTCTGGCGGCCGCTCACGCCGCGCGAGGAGCGGCGCATCGTCATGGTCTGCCGGGAAGACCGCTCCCTATCGCCCTCGGCCGCCGCCGTGTGGCAGATGGTGCAGAGCCTGCCATTGCCGGCCGAGCCGGCCATGCCGCAGTGACGGGCGCTCGCCCGGCTTAACTGCTTAACTGCGCGTTGCCGTGACCATCACCGCTTCCAGCGCAAAGCTGCCGTCGGCCTTGACCAGGTAGTGGTCGCGTACTTCCGCCGGCGCCAGTTGCCACAGGTGCTGGATGGCGGCCACCGCCACGGGCGGCGTGCGCATGCGCTGTACCCAGGTGGCGAACTCCAGCTCGATGCGCCAGGCGGGCGACACGCTGGCCGTGAAGCCCGCAGTCTCCAGCATCGCTTTCCACTCGGTACCGGTGTAGTCGCGGATATGCGACGGGTCGCGCAGCAACTCCACCGATTGCAGCCAGGTGTCGGGCAGCGGGTCGTCCGAGCCGGCGATATCGATCAGCACGACCTTGCCGCCCGGCTTGAGCACCCGGTGCATTTCCGCCAGCGCCGCCGGCACGTTGCGCCAGTGGTGCGCGCTCATGCGCGAGATCACCGCGTCGAAGCTGGCGTCGTCGAAGGGCAGCGATTCCGCGGCGCCCTGTCGGGTGCGGATATTCGCCAGCCCCTTGTCGCGCGCCGCGCCTTCCACTACGGCCAGCATTTCCGCCGACAGATCGTAAGCCGTCACTTGCTCCGCGACCCCCGCTGCGGCAAAGCTGGCGTGGCCCGCGCCGCAACCCAGGTCGAGCACCCGCGCCGCCGGCAGCGCCGCCAGTTCCTGTGCAAGCTGCTGCAAGTCCGCGCCCTGGGCGTGGACCGCGCTGGTGAGGTAGGCGCTGGCGGTGGCGCCGAACTGGGCGGCAACGAGTTCTTGTTGTTGCATGAGGCTCTCCTGGCGGCAATGGCCGCTGGTGGGTTCTGGTGACCGGGGACCGGGGGATGGGTGACGGGGGGACTTGCTCGCGTAGCGGGTTCGACGTACTGTAGCAGCCTGTTTTCCCGGTACAAGTCAGGGTTTTATCCTGGTATAAAACGCACCAGCTTTTGCCCGGCTACCTGCATCGCCCGCTCAGCCCCCCATGACAGAATACGCGCCAACCGATCCCGCCAAGCCACACGAACTCACGCGCGAAGCCGTGCTGGGCCGCTTCCTGCGGGCGCATCGCGAGCGTCTGGCCCCGGCCGAAGTTGGCCTGGCCCCCGGCCGGCGGCGGCGCACGCCGGGCTTGCGGCGCGAGGAGCTGGCACAGCTCGCGGGCCTGAGCGCTACCTGGGTGACGTGGCTGGAGCAGGGCAGGCCGGTGGCGCTGTCGGCCCGCGCGCTGGCCAGCCTGGCCGGCGCGCTGCGGCTGTCGCGCGCGGAACGGGCCTACCTGTTCGAGCTGGCTGGCCGGCGCGACCCTATGCAGGCGCAGGACGAACACGCGCCAGCAGCAGTCCTCGCCAGCGTGGAAGCCATCAACGGCCCGGCCTATCTGCTGGACCGGCAATGGAGCGCGCTGGCATGGAATGCCGCCGCCGCCGACCTGTTCGTGGGCTGGCTCGATCCCGCCAGCGAAGACCGCAACCTGCTGCGCAGCATGTTCTTGTCGCCGGGTTTGCAGGCATTGGTGGAGGACTGGCCGCACCGGGCGGCACGGCTGGTGTCGGAGTTTCGCGCGCACAGCATCCGCCATGCCGACGATCCGCCGATGCGCGCGCTGGTGGAGGGGCTGATTGCACAGAGCCCGGTGTTCCGCGCCGACTGGCTCTCGCAGGATGTCGAAGAGCGGCAGGGCGGGCGGCGGGGCTTTCGGCATCCGTTGCGCGGGCTGCTGCATTTCGAGCAGCTCACGCTGGTGCCGGCCGCCGCGCCGGGCCTGACGCTGGTGATGCTGATGCCGGCGTGAAGGGCGGCCGGCAAAGGCCGGGACGGCGTTACTTCGGCTGCATGCGGATGGCGCCGTCGAGCCGGATCACTTCGCCGTTGAGCATGGGGTTGGCGATGATGGATCCCACCAGCTTCGCATACTCGGCCGGGCGGCCCAGGCGCGGCGGGAACGGCACCATTTTGCCCAGCGCGTCCTGCACCTCCTGCGGCATGCCCAGCAGCATCGGCGTCTCGAACAGCCCCGGCGCAATCGTCATGCAGCGCACGCCGTCGCGCGACAGGTCGCGCGCGATGGCCAGCGTCATGGCGACCACGCCACCCTTGGAGGCCGCGTAGGCGGCCTGCCCGATCTGGCCGTCGAAGGCCGCCACAGATGCCGTATTGATGATCACGCCACGCTCGCCTTCCGCGTCGGGTGTGTTCTGCACCATGGCCGCGGCAGCCAGCCGGATCATGTTGAAGGTGCCGATCAGGTTGACGCGGATGGTCTTGTCGAAGGCGTCGAGCGGGTGCGGGCCGTTCTTGCCCACCGTCTTGTTGGCGGTAGCGATGCCGGCGCAATTGACTAGGCCGGCCAGGCGGCCCAGCGCGGTGGCGGCCGCCACGGCGGCCTGCCCGTCGGCCTCGCTGCTGACGTCGCAGCGCACGAACTTCCCGCCCAGCTCGGCGGCCAGCGCGGTGCCGGCGGCTTCGTTGAGGTCGGCGATCACTACCTTGCCGCCCGCGGCGGCGAGCATGCGGGCGCTGCCCTCGCCGAGCCCGGAGGCGCCGCCGGTGACGATAAATACGTTGTCGCGGATTTCCATCGTTGTCTTCCTCGCTTGGATGTGTGGTCTTTTGGTTTTCTGGCGCTGCAGATACGGCATGTTGGCATAACGTTTACGTAAACGTCAATTCGGCGTCAATTCGGCGATGCGATCTCCGCGGATGGCGGCGGCAATAAAAAAGGCGACCCGAGGGTCGCCTTTTCCACCTGCAGCGCCGGATGCGCGCGGCTTACTTCAGTGCTTCGAACACACGCGAAGTGATATCTTCCACGCTGCCAACGCCCGCGATCTTGCGGTACTGCGGCGGTGCCACCTTGGCGGCGGCGTCGCCATTGGCGGCCCACTTGGAGTAGTAATCCACCAGCGGACGGGTCTGTTGGGAGTAGACGTCGAGGCGCTTCTTGACGGTCTCTTCCTTGTCGTCGTCGCGCTGGATCAGCGCCTCGCCGGTGGCGTCGTCCACGCCTTCCACCTTGGGCGGGTTGTACTTGACGTGATAGGTGCGGCCCGATGCCACGTGCACGCGGCGCCCGCTCATGCGCTCGATGATGGCATCGAACGGCACGTCGATTTCCAGCACGTAGTCGATCGCCACGCCTGCTTCCTTCATGGCCTCGGCCTGCGGAATGGTGCGCGGGAAGCCATCGAACAGATAGCCGTCCTTGCAATCGGCCGCCTGCAGGCGGTCCTTGACCAGGCCGATGATGATGTCGTCCGACACCAGGCCACCTGCGTCCATCACCTTCTTGGCGGCCACGCCTAGCGGCGTGCCAGCCTTCACCGCGGCGCGCAGCATGTCGCCAGTGGAGATTTGGGGGATGCCGAACTTCTCGCAGATGAACTGGGCTTGCGTGCCTTTGCCGGCGCCAGGCGCGCCCAACAGGATCAAACGCATTACGGGTCCTCAGAGTTTTAAATCTTGTATGGCAGGGGGAATGGAAGGAGGGTAACGCCGAAACTTGACGCGAGGCTTACCAACGCCGTCGGGACGGCGCGCCTCAGGTCGGAGTCTGGTCTGTTGACGGCCGGCACGCTGACGCCTCTGCCGCTGGCGGCGGGCGGGTACCGATCGGGCTCACTTTTCATCTCCCCACCGAGCCTTGGCCGGGCGCCCGGGCGCCCGACGGCTCTGTATCGTCAAGCATTATGCCATGATGCGGCGCGAAATCGGCTTGCCGCTACGGTGACATCTGTCATGACTTATGTCGTAAGTCATGCGACGACCGCCGCAGCCGGCGGTCATCGCCAAGTGCGCTCAGGGGCCTTCCTGTGCCATGGCCTGCGCCCACAGCGCACGCACACGATCCAGGTCGGCCTGCGTGTCAACGCCCGGCGCGGGCACTGCCGCTGTTTCCAGCACGCCGATGCGCTCGCCATGCCACATCGCACGCAGCTGCTCCAGGGCTTCCGTCTGCTCCACCGGCGACAGCGCCAGCGTGGGAAAGCGCCGCAGGAATCCGGCGCGGTAAGCATACAGGCCAATGTGGCGCAATACCGGCATGGCTGGCAAGGCCACCTGGGCATTGGCTGCCGCCGCGGCCGGCACACCGGCCCAGGCGTCGCGGGCCCAGGGGATCGGCGCGCGGGAGAAATACAGCGCGCGGCCGGCGGCATCGCACACGACTTTCACCACATTGGGGTTGAACACCTCGGCAATCTCGCTGATCGGATGCGCAGCGGTGGCGATGGCGCAATCGGCATGGTGCGCCAGGTGCAGCGCTACCTCGTCGATCAGGCTGGGCTCGATCAGCGGCTCATCGCCCTGCACATTGACCACGATGGCGTCGTCCGGCAGGCCCAGCAATGTAGCCACTTCGGCCAGGCGGTCAGTGCCCGAGGGGTGGTCGGCACGCGTGATCACGGCTTCGATGCCGTGCGCCGCGCAGGCTGCCGCCACTTCGGGCGCGTCGGTGGCGACCACCGTGCGCTGCGCCGACGAGGCGTGGGCGCGCTCGGCCACGCGCACGATCATGGGCTTGCCGCCGATATCGGCCAGCGGCTTGTTGGGCAGCCGGGTGGAGGCCAGGCGTGCCGGGATGACGACGGTAAAAGCGGGCAGCGACATGG